>DUAA01000182.1:0-15238 GCA_012961055.1 Nitrospinaceae bacterium | reverse complement strand
AAAGTGATTGTTGGCAACGGGATGGAAGGCACCACTCTGTTTGGCGTTCATAAAGAAGCAAAAGTGTTTATTCAGGATGGCGCCGATGAAGCAGAACAAAGATCATTATCTCTTAAATCTCTCTATAGCGAGGAAACCGCCCGACGCATCGTTGCGGCCCATGAAGAACTAAAACCAATGAAATCCAGCCTTGAGAAAATAGTGGAGATGGGAGAAAACGCATTAAAAACCGGGCAGGGTGCCGCAAGCCTGCAAATCGCCAGCCAGGCTGGAACACTCACCCACCTTGCAGGAATGTTCCCCACAGCTCAAGAAGGATTTGATCAAGCCCTTGCTATATTAAAATCCGGTTCCGCCTATGATTCACTGATGAATTGGATTAAAGATGCAAATCACTGCCACTAGTATTGGGAAGGGATTCAACATTGGCTTGTTGAGCCGATACAACTCTTTGCCAGCTAATTAGCGTTATTGCTTATTTCCAGCGGCAGCTTGCCGCAGCATGGGTTCGAGGCGTTGCCAGACCAGGTCTGAAACGATTCGGTAACCGGAGGCGACAGGATGAAGTCCGTCAGGCTGAGTATGTTCACGCTCCCCCGCCACGCCTTCCAGTAAAAAGGGAAGAAAATCTAAATTGTGTTTTTTGGCAAGCTCATAAAAAACGGTTTCAAATTCCCGCATATAGTCTTCACCGTAATTGGGCAGGGCCTTCATTCCGGCGAGTAAAACGCGAACATTATTTTTTCGGCAAACACCAATCATGAGTTCCAGATTTCTGCGTATTTCAGCAGCAGAAAACCCGCGTAAACCGTCGTTGGCACCGAGAGCGAGAATCACAATTTCCGGCTCATGCTTCATCAACCAACGGATTCGTCGTACCCCACCTGCTGTGGTATCGCCACTCACTCCAGCATTTATCACCTTGTGAGGAAACCCTGCAGTTGCAATCTTCAGTTGTAACAGAGAGGGATAGCTTTCTTCTTCTTTAACGCCAAACCCTGCTGTCAAACTATCCCCTAACGCTAAAATCACAGGCTTCTCCTTCGACAAAACGGGAACCGGAGGAAAAATAACCATGGCCCCGAGCAAAAATATTAACCAGAAATATCGATTTAAGTTTAGCAAATTATTTAACATATTTTTATACTACAATACCGGTCAACGACCGGGGATAATATGCGATAACACTCTGTTTTCCATTTCCCTCCTTCGCAGAAGAGTAGATATATTTATGATTAAAATAACTGGATTAGTAAAAACCCTGTATGGCGGCGGTCATGAAGTCAAAATTCTGAAATCGCTAGACCTCACTATTCCCACAGGTCAGTTCTTAGCCATAACCGGCCAGTCTGGAAGCGGAAAAACCACCTTGCTCAGCCTGATCGCAGGATTGGACAACACTACCGGCGGCCAAATCGTAATCGACGGGCAGGATATCACGAAACTCGATGAAGATGAACTCGCTCTCCTGCGCGGAAAAAGGTTCGGCTTCATCTTCCAGGACTTTCATCTCATCCCGACCCTGACCGCTATAGAAAACGTAGTGCTTGCGGCCGAGTTGAACGGCACCCCTGGCGCAACAAAAAAGGCCAACGACCTTTTAGGGATAGTGGGTCTTGGGGATCGCCTGCATCATTATCCAGCCCAACTTTCTGGTGGAGAGCAGCAGCGTCTGTCTTTGGCTCGGGCTTTTGTTAACGAGCCCGATATCATTCTCGCTGATGAACCCACAGGCAATCTCGACTCTACCAACAGCGAACGTATTATCGAGCTCATACTCGAACTGCACCGGGTTAAACAGGCGACCATCATCCTTGTCACTCATGAAACACATGTTGCTCAACGCACCGAACGCATTCTGACTCTTGCAGACGGACAGATCATTTCGGACCGGCTTAACCCATGAACACTCTCAATCTTCGTCAATTGTTTGCATTGGTTCTTGCCGAAACACGCGGTGCCTGGCGCAGGATGTTGTTTTTTATTCTCTGTATTGCCGTGGGGGTGGGTGCCGTCATGACGGTGAAAAGCTTTTCCAACCTGGTGAGCCAAACCATACAAAGTCAGGAAAAAGGACTTCTATCCGCTGACCTCGCCATTAAAGGAAGTTGGGAACAAAATAAGGAAGATCTGGATATTCAGAAAAAAGTTTTGCCTGTAGAAACGGAGTTCCTCTTTATCAAAGAATTGCACGGTATGGTAAAATTTAACAGCCCGTCCACTGGAACAAAGCCAGCATCACTCATTACTGAACTTAAAGCTGTGTCGCTCACCGGCCCACAATATCCTCTCTATGGAGAATTCAAAAGCAAACCTGAAAAACCTTTAGCAAACTTATTAGTCAATGACGGAGCCGTGGTAGAACCTTCTTTCCTGATAAAGACCGGATTAAAACAGGGAGACAGCTTTTCGCTTGGAAAAGCTAAGTTGCGTATCAACGGTGTGGTACTCTCAGAACCAGATCGTATTACAAGAGCGTTCAGCATCGGTCCGCGTGTTTTTATCTCCCGTGCTTCTTTGAATGAGTCCGGGTTGGTCCAACCGGGGAGCCGGGTCAAACATCGAACTCTTATACGACTGCCTTCCAGCATTGAGTTAGAAAAAGCGTTGGTCCTTCTGGAACGCAACTTGACCGACAAATCGATTTCAATCCGCACCTACAGGGACATGCAATCCTCCTTGTCCAGTTCGATCGACCGAATGGGTCAGTACCTGGGCGCATTGGGAGTCATCGCCCTGCTCATGGGCGGAATCGGAGTCGCCATGATCGTCCGCACCTTCATGGCACAGAAACTCGACACGCTGGCCATATTAAGCTGTCTTGGAGCTTCTTCCAGAACCTTATTTAAAGTGTATCTCCTCCAGTCCATGCTGATGGGTTTAGCCGGGAGTGTTTTTGGCGTATGCATCGGATTTTCCCTTACGTTTCTGTTGCCACAAAAAATGGAGGGCTTGATCAATTTAAAACTGGAACCTGTCTTCTATTGGATTCCTGCTTTGCAATCACTTCTTCTGGGCTGCGCAACCACCCTTATATTTTGTTTGTGGCCTTTGATCCGGGCAGTGAAAACACGGCCTCTTCGCCTGTTCCGCAGAAATTTTGAAGAAGAGGAACAAGGAACTCGGAGGGAACGCTGGGTTTCCACCATTATTCTGGGGTTAGGGTTGGCAGCGATGATTTGCTGGCAGGCGGGATCGATAAAGCGCGGCTTGATTTTTCTTACCGCGCTGGCAATTTCAGCAGGTGTATTTGCATTAGCGTCTATGCTTCTTTTAAAATTGTTGAAAACTTTGCCGCCTTCCGGCTCCATGGCCCGCCGATACGGCATGTCCAATCTCATGCGGCCCAACAATCAGGCCACATCAATCATCACCTGTCTCGGCATGGGCATCATGTTGATTCTTACCGTTCGTCTTGTGCAGATGGATATGCTAGCCATGCTGAACAAGAACACCGAGATGAGTCCGCCCAATTATTTTTTCATTGATATCCAACACGACCAGAAACAAACATTCACCCAAGTGTTGGACCGGGTTGCCCCCGAAGCGGAACGCACCATTACTCCTCTTGTGCGATCGCGCGTGCACCGTATCGATGACAAGTTAATAGAAAACTGGGAATACAAAGATAAGAGGCGTGAAGAGTGGTTCATCAACCGCGAATTTGTTTTGACCTATATGGCGGGACCGCCCCCAAAGGATAACGAAGTCATCGAAGGAACATGGTGGAATGAGGAACGGGCTAAAAATGCAGAAGTCTCCCTGGAACAAGACGCCGCAAAACGATTGCACGCCAAAATTGGGTCGGAACTGGTGATTGACATTCAAGGGGTTCCCGTATCCGCCACGGTAACCAGTATTCGCAAAGTGAACTGGCGCAATATGCGCACCAATTTCTACATGATCTATTCGCCCGGAGCACTGGACGGTGCGCCTATCACTTATGTAGCTACCGTCCATGTTTCCGACCGGAAAGAGTTGGAACTGCAACACGCCATTGTCGAAGCCTTGCCAAACATAACGGCTTTAAGTACACGCGATATTGTCAACACCATTGAATCCACCGTTTCCAAATTGATCACCCTTGTGGATTTCATGTCAGGATTCGCCATTGCCGCAGGACTATTCATTCTCTCCGGCTCCATCGCATCCACCAAATACAGGCGCTTGCGGGAATCGGCAGTATTGAAAATACTTGGCGCTCAGCGTAAAGTAGTCACAACCATTCTGGGAATTGAATACGTCACCTTGGGAGTGATTGCCGCGTTTGTCGGTATCGGGCTGGCCCAAGGTCTTTCCTGGGCAGTGATGAAATATATGATCAAATCGGATTGGCATGTTCAGCCTGCAACCCTTGCATGGGCATTTGTGTTTGCAGTTTTGATCACGGTGACCACCGGGATTTTGAGCAGCTTGGATGTAATTCGCAATAAACCATTAAAAACAATACGCGAATCGGCGTAACCGCCGGTTATCTCGGCTTTAATGAAAACAAACTTTACTTTTTTAATCTTGCTGGCATTATTGATCGGAAATGCAGAGTCCTCTGAAAAATCCCTGATACCTGCTGGAGATTTTTTGATGGGCACCGAGCACAGTACTCCTGCCGAACGTCCTGTGCATAAGGTTTGGCTTGATGATTTTTATATGGACCGTTTTGAAGTCAGCAACCTGGATTATGAGGCCTTTGATCCTGATTTTCAAAGAAGCTCCGCCTCGTCCTGCGACCGTTGCCCTGCAACCCTCGTTTCCTGGAATGACGCACAAAATTATTGCCAGAGTCTTAAACAACGCCTACCCACGGAAGCCGAATGGGAAAAGGCGCGGCGTGGTCCCTCAGGGAATGAAAGGTCAAAGAAAATAGCCCGTCATGGGTTACCAATGAAAGCCGGAGCTACTACAGTCGATAGTCCGCCTGCAAACGGATACGGTATTCATCATCTGGCAGGCAATGTCTGGGAATGGGTCAAGGATTGGCATGATGAAACATTTTACAAAGAGTCACCATATAAGAGTCCCTTAGGCCCATTGCACGGTCTCAGAAAAAGTGTACGCGGAGGAAGCTGGTATAATAATGCTTGGTACACGCAGCCTGGAATACGGTTTCAACTTGCACCCCATGTAAAATTGAATTCACTAGGATTTCGTTGCGCCCGCTCCGGCCAAGCGGCTGGTGGCCGTGATATTTTTCCCTAGCCTTCGTGCCCCGCAGGGGTAAACTAGCAATAGCTTTAAGTGGTGAGCAAGAGTTATCGCGGCTTAATAAGTTTTTGCCCTATATCAACGGGGTTTTCCGCTTGAGGCTAAAATATGACCAGAATAAAAACTCCTGAACCGTGGGGAATTTCAGAAAAGGAAGTGACGCCGGAAAATATATATATGCGCCGGCGGGAGTTTTTAGGCACTTCCTTAAAGCTGGGCTCGGCAGCCCTGGCCGCCTTTTATGGGTTTTCCCCGTTTAGCAATGCATGGCCCCTTTCCTCACCAGACATCACTCCCGAGATCATCGCCTCCCGTTACAATAATTTTTATGAGTTTGGCGTAGAAAAAGAGCGCATCTGGGAATACGCCCGCAAGCTTCAAACCAATGGCTGGAAAATTGAAGTGCGTGGACTGGTCAAAAATCAAATGACCCTCGACGTTGAATCCTGGGTACGAAAGTTCCCTCTGGAGGAACGGGTTTATCGGCTGCGTTGTGTGGAAGCCTGGTCGGTGGTGATCCCCTGGACCGGATTCCCGCTACGACTTTTAATCGATCAACTCCAACCGCTTACCTCAGCCCGTTATATCAAGTTCACCACTTTTCTGAATCCCGTTATCGCATCTGGACAGAAAAAAAGATTTTGGGAACCCTGGCCTTACACAGAAGGTTTGCGGCTTGATGAGGCTCGGCATGACTTATCATTCATGGCAACAGGAGTCTATGGTCACCCACTCCCCGGTCAGCATGGTGCCCCCATTCGACTGGTTGTGCCGTGGAAATATGGATTCAAAAGTATTAAATCCATTGCCCGCATTGAGTTCACTCGTGAAAAACCGGAAACTTTTTACACGTCCCTTTCACCTTTGGAATATGATTTTGATGCAAATGTACAACCGGATATCCCCTATGCCCGGTGGCACCAAATTTGCCTTATAATGGCTATGCCAGTCAGGTCGCAGGACTTTATTTATGATGAAACTGAAAATCGTAATTTTCTTAGCATGCCTGCTGAATGCGGTTATTGCATGGGCCGAGTCCTATGAGGCGCCCCCATGGGTACCTCCGCCACCGCCGAAATCACGAATTCACCTGGTTGATAATGGGGATGGCACATTAACCGAAACTAAGACTCACTTGATGTGGACCCAAAAAGACAGCTTTGCTGATCTTGGGAAATGTTTGAACTGGTATCAGGCGACAGAATATGTCGCAAATCTTAAGACTGGAGGCCATTCCGATTGGAGATTGCCCATGGTGTTTGAGTATGGAATGATTTATGACAACACCATAGAAAATAACATGGCGTGGGACCACCACCCGAATCAACTTCTTGGGTTGTCAAAACAATTTGCGGATGGTGCGGCCTATTGGTATTGGTCAGCCGAATACCATGAAAATGATTTAGCAGATTGTTGCACGCGCACGGCTTATTTCGTGACCGGGCGGTCTTTTTGGCGAAACCTTTCGAACTGTATCAATGGCGGTGTCCGAGCTGTTCGAGATTTAAATTAAGTCTCTAACTAGGTGTCCATTTCATGAACCATTTTGATGGCTTTAATATGAGCAAAAATAGGTTGACCTATTTGCAGGTTTAAATTGGAAAGAGATTTTCTAGTGATTGTTGCCAGGATCGGACGGCCAGCGTCCAACTCAATATCTACGGAATATCCATTGGGATCAATAGCGCCAATCTTTCCCACCTTCGCTTTTAAAATATTCAACACGCTGGTGGCTCCCACAGGGGCTGCGGTCGCAAGACTCACATCTTTGGAATGAATATGAACCCTTAATTTTTTTCCCATAGGAATATTTTGTTTGGGAACACTCAAAACCTGACCCATAAAGTCCAACCGGGTGAGGCCAAACTTATCATCGTGTTCAGAAACTGTTGTTTCGAGCACTGCTCCCAATTGCCCATCTCCCACAGCATCCCTTAACTGGACATCCGAAAAAACCTCTTCCACCGGACCCCAATTCACTACTTTTCCCGAATTCAATATCACCATGGTCTCTACTAGTTGGAGCACTTCATTCATGGAATGCGTAACATAGATGATAGGCGTCTCAAACTCGTCTTTAATTTTTTTGATGAAAGGGATGATCTCCGCTTTACGTTGCATATCCAGTGAGGCTAAGGGTTCATCCATGAGCAATAGATTTGGGCTGGTGAGCAGGGCACGGCCAATCGCCACCCTTTGCCGCTCTCCTCCTGATAGTTTCTCAGGGTATCTTTTTAACAAACTCCCCAACCCCAGCACTTGCACCACTTCATCAAGATGTAGATTGCGTTCTACGAGAGGAGTCCGTTGATAACCGTACAACAGGTTCCCCTGAATATTTAAATGCGGGAACAGGCGCGATTCCTGAAACACCGAACCAATTTTTCTTTGATGAATGGGAATGAAAATTCCTTCATCCTGCCAAACCTGATCGTCCAATTTTAGAAATCCAGAAGGAGCTCTTTCCAGCCCTGAAAGGCAACGCAACAAAGTTGATTTTCCAGAACCTGAAGGACCGAACACCACTGTGACCCCCTTTGCCGGGAGGTTTAAATCCACATCCAGGCTGAACTCTGGATAGGTAATTTTAAATTTTGCTTCTAATAAATGGGTCATGTCACCTGTACCGGAAGTCGTCGATTGACGGTATAAACCATCACTAAAACGAAAAATGAGAACAGGAGTAATCCCGCAGAGAGAATGTGTGCCTGAGCATATTCCATAACTTCAACACGGTCATAAATTTCGATTGAAATTACTTTGGTCTTTCCGGGAATATTACCGCCCACCATCAACACCACACCAAATTCCCCCAAAGTATGAGCAAATCCTAATACGATCGCAGTTAGGTAACCCCGGCGTGCCAGAGGACTGATCACAGTAAAAAATGCATCCAGACGAGAAGCTCCTAACGACTGGGCCGTTTCCATTGGAATTTTCCCAACAGACTCAAAAGCACTATGAAGAGGCTGAACCACAAAGGGCAAAGAATAAAGCATCGAGGCAAAAACCAACCCGGTAAACGAAAAGGAAAGAACAGAACCTGTTAAAGCCTGGACCGGACCCCCCACCCAGCCATTAGGCCCCAGAAGGATCAAAAGATAAAATCCTAACACCGTAGGAGGTAAAACCAAAGGCAGAGCCACCACCGCCTCCACCACGACCCGGAACCGGGACCGGGTATGCGCCAGCCACCACGCTACAGGAGTCGCGAATACCAAAAGAAGTCCTACCGTCACCCCCGCCAATTGCAAGGATAACCAAATAGGTCCTGAATCTATCGAAGGAATATCCATATTATTTTTTTTCTAAAAAATGATAACCATAAGACCGTATGATTTTTTTCGAAGCAGGGCCTCTTAAGTATTCCAAAAACTGTTTTGCAGCAGAATTATCCAGCCCAGGTTTTAATAATATGGCCTGTTGATTAACCGGATCATGCATGTTAGCGGGGACAACCCACGAACTTCCTTTAAATTGAAAACGAGGGTCCTCTACCTGTGATTTAGCCACAAACCCCAACTCGGCATTTCCTGTAGCCACAAATTGTAAAGTCTGGGCAATGTTTTCCCCTCGAACCAGAAACGGTTGCAGTTTTTTCCATAATCCCAATTGCAACATAATTTCCTTCGCTGCTTTACCATAAGGAGCCGTTTTAGGATTGGCTATTGCCAACTTTCCCTTGGTCATATTCCTTAAAGCATCCACCCCTTGTATCTTTTCTGGATCAAGGCTCCATAAAACCAGAACCCCTACGGCGTAGGTGAACCTTGTTCCGGCGATACCAGTTCCCTGCTTCTCAAGGAGGGTCGGACTTTTGACATCTGCCGCCAATAAAACATCAAAGGGCGCGCCATTTCGTGCCTGAGCATATAACTTGCCGGTCGACCCAGAAATTAAGATTAATTCATTTCCTGTATCATGAGCGTAGCGTTCGGAAATTTTTTTGAGCGGACTTAAAAAATTAGACGCAACCGCTACATAAACTTCTCCTGACCAGCCTGTTGCAGGTCCAATTAGAATCAATACTGCTATCCACATGCTCAACCATCTATTTTTCTTCATTGCCCCACCAAAATATTTTTAAATGCATAACAGATCAATCGTTATATAGCAATAAATATAACGATTGTCAAGAAGGGTACCAGAGTGGTGCATACAAGACAGATAAAAACAAAAAGGGGATTAACCCCTGAAGGTTAATCCCCTGATATAAACGTGGCGGGGTCGACGAGACTCGAACTCGCGACCTCCGGCGTGACAGGCCGGCGTTCTAACCAACTGAACTACGACCCCGCGGTCGTTTTATATATGGTAGGCGGAACAGGGCTCGAACCTGTGACCCCCGGCTTGTAAGGCCGGTGCTCTCCCAGCTGAGCTACCCGCCCTCACTTCAAAATCAAGAAAGGTATTACATACTACCAAATAAGAGGATGGGAGTATATAAACGGGTACCTATCCTGTCAAGCAATTTTGTTTACTAGCAAATCACATGTTAAGTAATAAACAGATTGATTTAAAAATGATTGACACCCATTTTTCCTCGCTAGCAAGATGCCTTTAAAGATCAAAAATAGGGAGTTTCGATGGTTTTTAACGCTTTTAAATTTTTCCTTTTTGCTGGATTAGCCCCGCTCGACAACCTACCTACCTAAGACAAATAATGGTCCTATCCTCCAAATTGATGTACAATTTGCTAGCAATCACACCCAAAAATATTGTTGGCTTATTGTGAATTCATCGACAATCCAGGTTTGTCAAGAATGTGGGGGGCCTGTAATTACATTACCCACTATGATTGATTATCTGGGAGAAGAAATTTTCCTATTTGATCCAGTGATTTGTGAGTCCTGCCTACACAAATTGTGCGAAAACTACTCTACTCATTGTGCCAATTGCGGAGGTTGCATCCCTCCATTCTCACAGGTAGGAGTACTTAAGGGAGACGCTAAAAAAAAGCAGATCATCCACATGACAACAACCTGCACTACTGCTGGAAGCGCATTTTACGGATATTGGGGTAAAGGCAAACTTAGAGATTTCATACAAGTAGAAGCCTGCTCCTAGTTCGGCCAACGGTCGGTGGCTGTGATAACCCTTCCCGTAAATTTATTTTGAAGGATTAAATGAGCAATGGTTTTCCCATTTTGAAAAGGGATAACTCAGTCTAAAGAGTTTCAACTCCCCTATCTTCCCACACCCTAATAGCGATGAAGCTGGGTTAAAGTGCGTAGCAAATTAAGTTGTATGAGGGTTATTACTCGTTGTGCCCCTCTGGGGCATGAAAGTTTAGGAAGGGGTATTATACAGCCCCAAGCTGAGCAGAAGAAAATGATTGTGCATTCGGTATCGGGTCCGGTAAAATCCTTAAAACATAAACTTAAAACTTCCTTATAATAATTATGCACAAAGTCCACTTTGAAAGAGAAAACCGTACCATTCAGGTCGAACCTGGAGAAAACCTCCGGCAAGCCGCTATTCGTAATAAATTCAGTATTTACCCCCATATTTATAAGGTTCTAAACTGTAGAGGCCGAGGTCTTTGTACCTCCTGCACTGTCCAGATCATTGCGGGAAAGGTGGAGCCCCGAAATGAAACGGAAACGGAAAAATTAGCCAAAAAACCCGATGGCTTTCGCTTGGCATGCCAGATAGCGGTCAACGATGATCTAATCGTCAAAACCCACCCTTGAAGCACCAGCAAAACTATTTGACATAAAACCCCAAACGTCACAGAATGATATATGTTCCCACTCACTGAAGAGCAGTTGGACGAAATTCATCGGCATGCAGTGGGTGAATACCCTTTTGAATGTTGCGGAATCGTAATTGGGAAAGTCGGTTATAATGATCAGGATATTATTTTCCGATGCACCAACATTCAAAACAAGCTCCATGAAAAGGATCCCAAAACATTTGTCAGGGATGCCCGGACGGCATATAATATTGACCCTAAGGAGTTGATGAAAATATTAAAGGAAGTCGAGTCGAAACAACTTCCTATTAAAGTGTTCTATCATTCCCATCCCGAGCATGATGCCTATTTCTCGGAAGAGGACTCTAGAATGGCATTGTTTGATGGGGAGCCGACTTACCCGGAGGCCAGCTATTTGGTGGTTTCCATTTATGATAAAAAAATCCGGGATCAGGCTTTATTTGCCTGGAGTCCGGAAGCAAAAACTTTCGAACGAGCACCGAGTTAAATCCGGGGCACGTTTTCGTTATATATTCATCAAAGGAGAATCTTTTATGGCTCTGCTGATCAACGAAGATTGCGTGAACTGTGGCGTCTGTGAACCCGAATGTCCCAACGAAGCGATTTCAGAAGGCGATGACATTTTTGTAATCGAGTGGGAAAGCTGTACAGAATGTGTGGGATGGTATGAAGAAGAGCAATGTGTGGAAGTTTGTCCTGTAGACTGCATTCCTAAAGATCCAGAACATGTAGAAACAAAGGAACAGCTGCTCGAAAAAAAAGAATCACTGGTAAACGGAGGCTAACCATTCGGCGTGGTAGCAATGGACCGGGTTTGAGCAACGCCCGGAAACTTTTGGTTGCCCGGCAGGTATTGTTAGCTGCCTACCCTGTAACAGGGTAACCCTATAATAAGGGATCTCATGAGAGAAGAAGTAGAAGAAGTATTGGAAAGCGTGCGCCCTATGCTCATTCAGGATGGCGGAAACGTCGAACTGGTAGATATTGAAGATGGTGTTGTAAAAGTCAGGCTCGTTGGGGCCTGCGTTTCATGTTCCAGTTCCCTTATGACCTTGAAGATGGGCATTGAAAAAGCGCTTAAAAAGGCCATACCAATGGTACGTTGCGTTGAAGCGGTAGACTAAATCTTCCTCTTTTCCAATTAAACCAAACACCCCTTTGTTGAAAGACTCACTAAAGGGGCAGGTTTTTTTCTGAAACTGTAATCCCCCGGTATTTTCCCATCTCTATTACTGATTTATGATCTTTGCGAAAAAAATCGCACTATTAAACTCACTGGCTTTTGCTCTGGTATTGTATTCATCTACATTAACCCTGGCACAATCTGAAAATAAATTACCAGCACCGGACTTCACCCTTAAATCTCTTAGTGGGGATGAAGTAAGCCTTAATCAACATAGAGGGAATTATGTATTGGTAAATTTCTGGGCTACATGGTGCGTTCCCTGCAAAATGGAAATGCCCTCACTAGAAACCCTCTATCAACGTTTTAAAACCAAAAATTTTTCCCTGCTTGCCATTTCCAACGATATGTTCGGCGCAAAGATTGTGGAATCTTTTATCCAAGCCAATAATCTTTCATTCACTATTCTTTTAGACCAGCAGTTGCAGGCCAGCAATAAATATGGAGTGATCAGCCTTCCCACGACTTTTATGATTAACCCTGAAGGAAATATCATCGGAGAACTGAGAGGGGCAGAAGACTGGGCTTCCCCGGATAACCTACTGTACTTTGAAAACCTTTTGAAAAATTGAAAAGATTGTCCATGAAAACTTTCCCTTCCTTGCTTGCAAAAAATTTAGTCCGTTCAATAATCCCACCCCTGTTTTCCTCTTTAACGAAAAGACTTGCCATCGCCCTGCCCCTGTTCGGCATCCTTTTGTTTTGGCCTCAGGCAGGATGGTCAGAAAATGATTTTTCTCTTGAAAGAGATATGGTCTATATTCCTCCTGGACCTTTTATATTTGGCACAGATAAAGAGGATGCGGCTGCCGAGGCACTCTCAATGGGTATTCCGAAACCCTGGTACGCTGATGAAACTCCACAGCAAACGATTTTTCTGAAAGAATTTTATATTGACCGTTATGAGGTCACTCACAAACGCTATAAAAAATATGTCGATGCTCTCGGTGCTATTTCCCCTCCGAACTGGCATGGTTTAAATTTTCCGAAAGGAAAAGATAATGAGCCGGTGACCCACGTTAGTTGGTACGATGCGACAAATTTCTGTCAATGGGCTAAAAAGAAATTACCCACAGAAAAACTATGGGAACGTGCCGCACGAGGCAAAGAAGGCCGCGAATATCCCTGGGGGAACTCATTTCAGCCAGGGTGGGCAAATCTTTCGAACCGACCCGGTAGTAAAAATATGCCCATGGCGGTCGGAACTTTCCCAAAAAGCGTCAGCCCAGAAGGTGTTCATGACCTGATCGGCAATGTATGGGAATGGGTGGACAACGATTACCAGCCTTACAAAGACAGCACAGATTGAAAATTCTACGCGGCCATTCTGCCAGCGATATCGGACATTTTCCTGGTGCAATGTACAGTCAGGCTATCAAAATGTTTTCCCGCAGTGGTTACCGGCAATACTCCAGTGCCGACGAACCAGCTCCAGACGTGGGATTCCGATGTGCGAGTACCAGCCAACCCGACTTCATGAAAACGAACACCTCAACTTTTCGCAACACCCTGAAAAATTCAGTTTCTTCATCCACAATCGCTCAATCCTCCCTTTCGTCCAAAGTAATAGAATCCAACGTTTCTAACCCCACTCCACTAAATCCTTTCCAACCCAAACCCGACCTGCCAGAATCCGGAATCGTGGCTCTGACTTTATTGGCATTTATTGCCGGGATATTCAGCTTCTTATCCCCCTGCACATTGCCTATTCTTCCCGCTTATTTCGCAGTAACCGCCCAATCAGACCGTTCACGTATGGGACTCATGTCTTTAGCTTTCTTTTTCGGGTTAGCAACTTTGTTTGTGGCAATGGGAGCCTCCGCTAGCGTTTTAGGTCAAATTCTTAGAGACTATATTTTCCAGATCACTCAAATTGGGGGAGGCATCGTTGGAATTTTCGGTGTCATGACCCTGTTCGGCAAAGGTTTTTCCGGGGCTACCTTTAAAGGCCGACCAACTTCCACTTTTATTGGTTTTTTCCTGTTTGGGGCGACCTTCGCATTAGGTTGGACTCCCTGTGTCGGACCTATTCTTTCAAGTATTCTTATGTTAGCGGCGGCAGAAAAAACTATTTTACAAGGCATGCTATTATTATTCTTTTATGCAGTAGGACTCGGACTTCCTCTCATTCTTGTCGCCACGTTTTGCAGCAACTTGCCGAAAGATGGGTTATTCTGGACCTGTCTTCGAGGTAAAGGGTGGGATATTACCATTAGGGGGAAAATATTTTTTCTGCATACCACCAACCTGTTCAGCGGGATCCTGTTGATCGTACTGGGTATCATTCTGGCAACAGGTTATATGACTTATATCAATAGCCTGATCCCAATAGAAATTCAGCTCTGGTTCAGCAAATTCGAAGAATCTGTATTGCATTGGTTCAAGTGAGCAGAGAAGTCATTGAATTTTATATCTGCTATTTGCTAGAATGACAGTGAGAATTAAACCTTTCAATAGGAAAACCATGAGATTGACAGCTAAAGTTCTAGTGGTGTTATTTATAACCCTCACAGCTTGTTCAGGGGTAGATTCTGTTACCAAAAAGCGGTGGAATAATTTTGAAAACACAATTTCGATTGTGGACATGACTTCCAGTGATTTTAGCCTTATGGATGCAGGTTCCGAAATACAGGGAGCCATTGAAGAACAGCTTCAGTTTACGGGTTATACCCTAACTGGAAATAATGCCCGCTATAAATTGAAATATAAAGTAATGGAATTCAATGAAGGGAATCGAGCTGTCCGCATAGCAACTATGGGTATGGCTGATTCCGGAAAAGGCACACTTCGGGTAAAAGTTGCACTTTATGATGGAGACAATATGGTCGGCGCCTGGGAAGTTGACGCATGGGTTTCTGGCGGAATCACCGGTGGCTCCAATAATAACCTTTTTGAATCCGCCGCAACAGAAATTGCCGACCACCTTAAAGGAGATTTTTAATTTTCTGTAGGACCTCCAGCTATCCAATACTTAGTCTTCCCTAAAGAAGGATGAGGGGATTATTTAAGTGCTGTGAAATCGCCATAGTAATGGGAATAACCATCAAGGTCTGGTGATTTTATTCAAGCAAAACCCCGAGATCCTCAGCAAGGGTTGTTTCAATAAGAATTTAAAGATTCTTGAGAAGATTAGTGCG
>DUAA01000181.1:14600-18408 GCA_012961055.1 Nitrospinaceae bacterium | reverse complement strand
ATACGGCATCAACGACATCCGCTTGTTTTTTGAAAACGATCTGCGTTTCCTCAAACAATTCTAACCCTCTAGGAAGGGAAGGAAGTGGTAATGAAGGTTTCCTGCATCCTGACCGAAGTTCCTTTTAATAAGTTATTTCCCGTCCTCATCGATGATTTGTTGTCACCTGATGGCTACTAACCCTATAGCGGCTGGCCGACACCCCTCTAGCACAATTACGTTGTTGTTAGAAGACGAAATCATTATTTAGTGGCTCTACGCCTAGTGGACCGACTACTAAATCTCCTTATTGCTATCGGCTACTTCGCTATTTCAGGAATCGGTATTCTCTATTTTCTCATTAATGAAAAATTTGAGTGGATTCCAGAAACTGCCATTGAACTCATGCGGGATAAAGATCTTATAGAACGACCCGAAGCCAAGCGATGCGCCGATTGCCATAAAGCAATTTATGACTCCTGGAAAAAAAGCCGGCACTCCATTTCCTGGACCAGTGAAACCTATCTTGAAGCATCTGAAAATCACACCAAAGAAAAATGTCTTGCCTGCCATATTCCAGAATCGGTCACCGGAGAAAAACCCCAACCTCGGCTGGATCGGCGTGATGAAGGTATTCATTGTATTTCCTGCCACTTCATCAATAACAAGATGAACGGACCTTACGACCTAGTCGCGCCTCCGCACCCCACTTACCGCAACTCAGAATATGTGCGATCAAGTTTCTGTGGTTCCTGTCATCAAAAGACCTATAAAGAATGGAAAACCACTACTACGGAAGATACTTGCCAGCATTGCCACATGCCCCGAGTTCGTGCCCGACTGACACAAAAATTCGGATTGAACCTGTTGCATAAAAAGAAATGGGTGGGGGATCATCGTTTCCTGCATGGTGAAATCAGTGAAAAAGACATTTTGATGGAAGCTTCCTTCCAAGAAAATTTTTTCAATGTGAGTCTTTTAAATAAAACAGTTCCGCATAATTTGCCGACCGCAGACAACGGCGACCCTAGGCTTTATCTCTACATTAAATTTTTTAACCACGCGGGAGAAACCGTGGATAACGCTAAAGAAATTATTGCTCCACAACAGGAAACCGCATTGCCTTACAAAATAAAATTACATTACCGGTACCGACTTTTTGATAAAATTGCCTATGCAGAAATTCAATTACAATATAAGCCCGCTTGGTCAAAAGAAAAAGAGCCAGTTTTAATAAAAACCGTGCATCAATAAAAATATTTCCTCTCGCTTAAGGATAACCCCGAATAAATTTAACCTGAATCCTTTCACTATTGGCAGTCACCTTCATTTTTATTTTCCCAGCCCAAGCTAAAGATATGATCGTGAAAAAGCCACCGGAACCTTTATCAAAATACTACCCACCTGAAAGCAAAGAATATAAATGAATTCAACAGATGCACAAAATGAGTACCCATTTTGGTAGCGTTTTTGTGAACCTCAAGGAATAAGATTTCGAAAATGTGGACAAACACGCCAACAAACTAGTGGAGGAATATTTTGATATTAAAGCGGCCGAAAAAATTTTTGAAGCTTCCAAAACCCACAACATCGCCAAAGTAGGGAAGGCCTCAGGTCCTTTAAGCAAGACCTGCAGCAAATGTCACGCCGAACTGAAAATCTCGGTCTGGACTAAATTTCATTGGCCCAGTTTCCACAAGATTAAAGTCATCGGTCCTATCAGCAAAAAGGAAATGGCTTTCAATGATTATATGGATAAAAATTCCTCTTCCTTCAAAGGAGTACAGTTAATTTTTGGGAAGGACAATATGACCGTTCTGCTAAATCCTTGAGAATTTTTAAGTCGCGGTATATGGAGTTAAAATCCACCTGCTCTAAATACCATACCACCGAAGGTATTAAAATATTTTATGTTAGGAAAATTATAGACCTTGCATTTTAGGGCCTCACCAGAGAACTCAATGCGGAAAAACCCAACCCCAGATAGTTCTAATAAAATATCGGTCTGCCGGAAAAACCTGGATGCAAATATTGTCATTTAACCCACCGCACCTATTCTTTTATTCATAAAATTTGGGAGGAAAAATAATTTGACGGGTATTTTTATATTTTTGGTGGGACTCACCTTAAATGAGCTTGCAAAACTAATCCTTCAACGAGATAGTAAAGTAGTCTTATACGATTCCAACTTGCATGCCAGTATCACTAAGAAAATCAGAGGCACAGGAAGTTTGCACCAAGAATACTTCTTGAAATATTGCTTAATATTTTCATGCTTTCTGGAGTCAATATCGGTAGGGTAAGAAACACTACTTCCATCACCAGCATAAACAATACCGTACTTAACAAACTAAGCCCTACATTGCTTGAAACAGATTTTATTTTTACCTGTATGAGTTTTAAAAATTGATAGGAATTATTTAATCAATTCTTGATCAAAAAAGTTGATCGACATTCCAACATCAAGAACCAGCCCTTGTGCGTTGATGCCACTGGAACACTTGCTTAATAAAAACACTGCTGCATTGGCCGCTTCTTGAGTGGTCAGACCTTTTTTTCGCAAGGTTGCCTTCTCGGCATACAGGTAGGAATCTATATAACCCGGTATGCCTGCAGAGGCCGATGTCTTGAGCAAACCAGGGTTGATGGAATTAAATCGGACTTGTGAAAATGCACTGAATGATTTTGCTAGGAAACAAAGAGAAGAATCGAGTGCCGCCTTAACCGGAGCCATGTAACCATAGTTTTCTGCCGCCATCCGCGTGGTCGAAATCGATACGGCAACAACCGATGCCCGTTGATCGAACAAATTCTTAAGGGCATTGGCAAGACTGACCAAGGAAAAACAACTGATATCGATGGACTGGAGAAAGTCCTTTTTTACTGTTTCATGAAAAGGTTTCCAACCTTTGGAATAATTTGCGAATGCTATGGAGTGAACCAGTCCATGTAAAACTTTAAGGTGTTGGCCAACCTCAGACTTTAAGGCTTCAATATCTTCCTCTTTTTCTACATCACAAATGATGACCCTTTTACCCGCCAAAAGCTTTTCTAATGATTTCTTGCGGTCTGCGGAACGAACACTGTAAATAACATTAGCACCTTCTTCTTCCAACGTTTTCGCGATATGCCAGGCAACACTTTTTCTGTTTGCTACTCCAGTCACAAGGAAATTTTTATTTTCCAAGTCGAGAAAACTCATCTTGTTTTCTCAATCAGCATGGCAGAGAACTCTAAAGTAACCGCTATCTTACCATTGACAGATGCTTTACCTGACATATAAGCGGCAGTACTGACAAGGTCTTTTAGGGTCACCTCAATTTTCATCGTGTCTCCAGGATAAACCGCATGCTTGAGTTTGATATTATTGACCCGGGTAAGAACCGGAATCCGGCTTTCAGTGGCAATACGTTTTCCCATCATGATGGCTCCGGCCTGAAAAATAGATTCAAAGATCAATACTCCAGGCATGATAGGACTCCCAGGATAATGCCCAGCAAAAAACGGTTCGTTCGGGTCAATCTTTTTTAATGTTTTGATGGTGTCATCAGTTTCTTCAATCACACGATCGACAAACAAAAAAGGAGGACGGTGCGGAATATATTTAAGGAAGTCCTGTGACATTTTATAGCCCCCCGGTTACCTCTAACACGGATCCGGTAATGTAAGAAGATTCTTTTGAAGCCAGAAATAATACCGGATAAGTTACATCTTCCGGAGTACCAAAGCGCTTGAGGGGAACCTGTTTTTTATAAGCATCTCTTTGTTCATCGGGCAAGTCGGCAATGAAACTCGTTTCGATAAAACCTGGTGACACACAGTTGACCGT
>DUAA01000181.1:5959-14565 GCA_012961055.1 Nitrospinaceae bacterium | reverse complement strand
AGCTACTTGTCCCGCTTTTGACGCGGCGTAATTGGCCTGACCCGCTAAACCAAGTTTGCCTACGGGTGAGGTCAAAACAATGATACGACCATATTTTTGCCGCATCATATATTGCACCGCAAGTTTGCAAAGGTTAAAGGTACCCGTTAAGTTGGTATCGATGACATCGTTCCAAACATCTGTTTTCATCATACCAACGATGGAGTCAGAACGAATCCCTGAACTGATCACCACAACTTGAAAGTTGTCGTGTTTGGATTCCACCTCCCTATAAAATTTTTCTACCCCTTCGTAGTTGGCAACATCAAATTTATGGATATCAAGACATTCAGCGTAGGCAAAGTTAGATTCCTTAAACTTTTTAGCTTCTGCATCATTATTCCGGTATGTGGCAATGACTTTTGCTCCTGCATTGAGGAAAGCCTCAGATATGGCCCGACCTATACCGCGCGTACCCCCTGCAATTAATACCGTTTGGCCTTTAAAATCAAATTTCATCCACTCGGCGTGAGGCCAATTGATAAATACCCATAAAGGAAGCGGATATTTTTAGCCCTTTAATTATAGTTAACATAAATTTTCCTCAAGGAATTTTGGCACGATAGGTAGGAAGAATAGTCCTATCTTTAAACCGATGCTGTCACCAGCAAACCCGGACTCAATTGCCGCAGAAACTTGTCAGTTTCGTTAGCAACAATGACTCCATAATTCGCTGCCCCCAACCAACCTGACATGATGATCCCCACAGACCCCGCATGAAACAATCCGTTAATTTGTTTAGGAAGATCTCGACTTACTTTGAGTCCTTCAAACTTGGTTCCAAACGAAGTGCCCGAAGGGTGCAAGGTGTAACGTTTAAATGTTTTTGGTGTTGAGGCTTCTATATGATCCACTTTTTTGCGAATCCCCGGAACATATTTTTCCAGTGCATCGAGAGTGCTTTGCTCTAAATCATGTTTGTCTTTTTTGTATTGAGATTCGCTCAGTTTGGCCCAGTCCTGATAACGAGCATTGGTCGATGATACGATGGAGTATCGATTGGTTCCCGGCCGGATTTCCGGATAATAAAATGAAAATGTGCGGCTGGTGACGTCTTTGTTCAATATTTGTTCTGTACAATATTCGTCTGCCACAGACGAGAATAGTAGATCCCCCACATGCGGAATAGTTTCCCCTTTTTTAATCCCCATATAAACCTGGCAACTTGAATTATTGAGCCGGACTTTTTTAACCTCTTCAAGAAATTCGGAATTAAAATGTTCCTCGCCTGCTAAGTCTTCGATAGTGGTCAACAAGTTTGAATTGGAAAGGACAGACTTGCACAAGATGTCCTGCCCATTGATGCGAACTCCCTGTACCATTTTGTCTTCAATGTAAATTTTTTCGACCATACAATGAGTGCGAATGTCCACGCCATTTCGCAAAAGCTCCTGCTTCATTTCTTTGATCAGGTGATCGGTTCCCCCTTGGTAGGTGAAAACCCCTTTGTCCATGAAGTTGGAAAAAACGATTCCATAAGTCAAAGCAGGATCATCCAGAGTGGAACCATTGGCATAGGTGATCGGTTCCATGAGAAATCGCCAAACATCTGTACGACCAGGAAAATATTTTTCAAAAAGTTCGCGGGTGGTCATTATGAGGTCATCATAAAAATTCATGCCTCGGGCGGTCACAAAAAACTCATCGACCACTTCTTTTAAAATTCCAAAACGTTCGCGCAGGATATGGGTAAAATCTATCTTGTCGAAAGAAGTATTGACGGAAAACTGGGGATTGTCGAAACGTATATTTTTTAGCTGGATGACTCGTTTTGAAATATCCTGAGTCCAGTATTTTCGCAGGGTCTTAATCATCCCGTAGGGGAACCCATGCAGGGAGATATCCATAATATGGCCCCCCTTGCGTTTGAACCAGGTGGCCATGCCTCCCATATTGTAATGGTGTTCGGCCAGCAAAACCTTGTGACCCATTTTTGCCAGTAAATTAGCTGAGGTCATTCCCGCCAGACCGCTTCCAATCACTACCGTGTCGTAAGCCGACAAAACACCTTTTAACCAGTCTTTTTGTGGTTTATCCATTGATGTGATTGTTATTTTAAAAGATGGAGGTTAGCCATAGATATTCCGCTTAATGTGGCCCCTATGATACCCAAAAACCCCTGATCTGTCCCGCAAATATACAGATTATTGACTGAGGTTTTTCCATTTTTAATTTTCTGTGGCGACCCATATACAGCTCCATTTATATGGCCTGTATATTTTTTAATGGTCTTTGGCGTAAACGAGTCTAAAAATACCACATTATCGCGAAAATCAGGGAAAAATGCAAACAAAGCGTCCAACGCCCGCCCCCTCCATTCCTTCTTGGCGGAGATATAATCTTTTCTGGGCAAACAATCCCATCTCCCGAAACTCGCAAGATTGGTCAGCCTGATCAGCCCGTCATCAAGGGGTTCGGGAAATTTAAAGTTATTGCTACAACACAGAACCCCGCTTGATATATCGATTAAATCACCCGGAACCTTATAATTAAACCTGGGCTGAGTGGAAAAAAATACAATGCTCTTATCATAACCCAGGTCCCTGGGCTCCTTGTCCACCACAAAAAGGGACTCCATAAATGAAACCTGCCCTATTTTGCATTCTTCCAAGTCAAGAACCTTCGGTTGGCAGCAGCTCAGTGTTTCCACATATCCCATGGAAGAAAGTACCGCTTCAGTCTCTAATTCACCGTCTTTATCTAGGGTTACCGAATATACCGTTCCCTCTTTGGAATTGATAGTTTTAACCCCGTTCCCCATCCGCAATTCACCACCCAGACTCTTAAACTTATCAGCCATGAGATTCAGGATATAGTACATTCCCCCTTGAGGCTTGGAAAACCCTTCTACAAAAATGCTCTTGAACATGATGACAAATTGATAAAAATCCATATCTCCTTCACGTGCATTACCGTAATACATCAATGGGCAAAACAGCATATCAATCAGTATAGGGTCACTGATAAAGGACTCCAAAACAGGGCGGGACAAAAGACAGCCGCCTTCATTGAGATTCAGTTCGTCAAAGGAAAGGATCTTTTCAACCAATTTGTTGAATCCATCGATTTGATCTGGAAACTGTTCCGATACCTCTTGGCGCAAAAACTCAAAGTCATTAGTAAATCTAAGGGAATTTTCAGGAAAGCGTATCTCCGACACCTCCTGCTGGCACAGGCGAAAGTCATCGTGGCTGATACGTAATTGCTTGAGCAGCTTCCCCAAAGGGGAGGAACGGACTCCTTTGGGCGAATAATTGGTCATCGCATGGAGACCCACATCAAACCTGCGTTTTTTTCTTACATAAAAAGAATTCAGACCGCCGATCTCTACATGTTTTTCAACAATACAAACTTTTTTATCGAACATGGCTAAGCGAATGCCGGCAGCCAATCCCGATAAACCCGCACCGATAATTATAGTTTCGTAACGCATAAACCAATTATACCACTGGGTATGGGGCCAATGGGCACATGATGTTCATCGTTCGTGCTCAGTTGCAACCCCTGGCAGGAGATTCAATAAATTTAAAGGAACTTTTATGTAATTTAAAATCAATAAAGGCGGGAGTGAAAAACTAACTGGCCATAGACCGGTCTTTTAATAATGGGGTGAGATAAGAAACACAACCGGCCATCGTTGCTAAATGCTCGTAATCCTTTTCTGGCACTTCAATGTTGAAGCGTTTTCTGAGCTCCATAACAATATCAAGAAAATCCATGGAATCCAGATCAATCTGATCTCTCAACTTGGTGTTGTCATCAATGGAACTAATATCCTCATCCGGAGCAATATCGGCAAGAATATTAAGAATAATCTGTCTTACATCTTCAATCGTCATTACTGTACTCTCCAAAATCTCCAATAACCTTGATTTTAGTAGAAGATAGGGCAAATTTCAATAATAATCTTGCAGGAAATAAAGATGAAAAACTCCCTCAACCTCCTTTATTCAGGAGAAGACGGTCAAAGTATTGCGCTTAAGTATCCCAACAGCTTTATGGGTAATGCCGTGCTGACCTCACGCCTAATAGCGTTTTACAATCAAAACGGAGTTGATGCCGAACATACCGAAGGAGTTGTTCATGATGTAATCCACAGAGGGGAGTTTTTCTGGGGTATTGACAACCAGGTTATTCAAGGCGCATTTTGGGTCGAGATCATCGATGTTGATAGTGGGGTGGACCATGAGGTCATCGAAAGAGGGCAGATTACCGGAAAGTTCCAACGTTCCTGCTGCACCCATAGTATGTCCTATAAAACTTTTTGTATTATTGATACGTGTCTTGCTGTTATCGCCAAATACTTCGCGCAGGGCTTTGGCTTCCTGAATGTCGCCCATTTGTGTTGCTGTTGCGTGTGCGTTGAGGATATCAATGTCATTTGGCTTGAGTCCAGCTCGGTCCAACGCCATACGTATACACTGGGCCTGTCTACCCGGGTCTGGCAGAATGAAATCGACCGCATCAGAGTTGATGGCATAACCGACAATTTCACCATATATTTTTGCGCCACGTTTTTGCGCATCCGATAGCCGTTCCAGAGTGTAGACGCACCCGCCTTCTGAACAAACGATTCCGTTACGATTTTTATCAAACGGACGGCTGGCTTTGGTAGGGTCTTCATGTGTAGCCAATGCGCCCTCACTTTTAAAACTGGCAAAAATACCGAAGGTATGAATACTTTCCGACACCCCGCCTGCAAAAGCGAGATCAACCTCGCCCAGTTTTAACATTTGTAAGCCTTGAATAACACCCATATTGCCAGCAGCGCAGGCCGCCCCAATGGTGTAATGCGGACCAGTGATTTTCATATTTAAAGTCACTTCGCCCGCCGGATTGTTAGACACGGTGCGAGGATTATGATGATGCGACCAGAACTTGGTGTCAAAGTTATACTGACTGATATTATAGACCTCGTTCTCGGTCTCAACATTGCCATGCTCGGTCACCCCGAGATAGACCCCCACTCTGGATCGGTCAATCGTTTCCAGATCAATTCCAGCATCGGCAACGGCTTCACGCGAGCAATATATGGCAACCGATCCTACCCGGGTGCCACGGCGGCGTTCTTTTTTCTTTTGGTATTTTTGTTCATCAAAATCACAGACCCCGGCAAAAACCTTTCCCATATACCGGGTCTCAAAATGTTGCACCCCTGAAACGCCATTTAGCAGATTTTGACGAAATTCTTTTAGGTTGTTACCATTAGGCGAAGTCAACCCAATTCCTGTGATTACAATACGTTCACTCAGATCAGTCATTTTTTACCAGTAAAGCGACCGCATACGCAACGACGCCTTCTTCACGCCCGGCAAAACCGAGTTTTTCAGTAGTGGTAGCTTTAATATTTATCCGGCCCGTTTCAACACCGAGAACGGAAGCAATATTCTTTTTCATTTCTTTAAAATAAGGTGCCAACTTGGGTTTCTGTGCCACAATCACCGAGTCAGTGTTGGCAACCTCGAAACCTTTTTCTCGGACCATTCGCATGACCTCTTTTAATAATAGCAGGCTAGAGATACCTGCCCACTTCGGGTCCGTATCCGGGAAGTATGCACCTATATCTCCAACTCCCAAAGCGCCCAACAAGGCATCACATAGAGCATGGACCAGGGCATCAGCATCTGAGTGCCCATACAGTCCCATCGAATGTGGAATATCCACCCCACCCAAAATAAGTTTCCTGCCCTCAACCAGACGATGCACATCATAACCATTGCCAATGCGAATATTAGGTAAATTCATTTTTTAAATAATAACCCTCCTTAATCAGGGGGAACCGGACAAAAGCAATCTAGACCGAGAAAACTATTTGTTCGCTCAATAAAGTTTTTGCTCCTTGGTCCCACGCCTAGTAGCTAATGGGCAACGGTTATAAGTTTTGTAGTTTCTTCACGCGCCCAGAGGTCAGCATCTAAAACATCCTGCATTTCCTGCAGTGGAACCGGACGATGATTGTACATAACCATGCGAATGATTTCTGAAATATCTTTATAAGTGATCAGTTCATCGAGGAATGCCCGCACCGCTATTTCATTTGCAGCATTGAGCACAGCTGGTATTGTCTGGCCCGTCTCTATAGCATCCATAGCCAATTTCAGGCAGGGAAATCTATCAAAATCAGGGGCTTCAAAAGTCAGGTTTCCTATTGAACTTAAATCCAGAGAAGGCAGGTCACTTTCGTATCGATCTGGGTAAGTCAGCGCATAAGTAATGGGCACTCGCATATCTGGAATTCCCATCTGTGCAATGATCGATGTATCGACAAACTCGATCATCGAGTGAATAATACTCTGCGCGTGAACAATTATTTCGACAGGAATCTCCGTACCAAACAACCATTTGGCTTCTATATATTCAAGGCCTTTATTCATCATGGTGGAGGAGTCGATGGTGATTTTGGCCCCCATACTCCAGTTAGGATGGTTGAGCGCATCTTTGACCGTCACACTCTCCATCTGTTTGAGTGTGAAGTTTCTAAAAGGTCCGCCGGAAGCGGTCAATATAATCTTCTTGATACGTTCGGTTTTTTCCCCGTTTAAAGCTTGGAATATGGCACTGTGTTCGCTATCAATCGGGATGATTTGGGTATTGTTGCGGGCGGCTTCTTTTAGAACCAGCTCACCTGCTATCACAAGGGTTTCCTTATTGGCCAGCGCCAGATTTTTACCGGCTTTGATTGCCGCAATAGCGGGGAGTAATCCGGCACTTCCAACCACACCGGAAACAACCATGTCAGCATCGGGAAATGAAGCGATAGAAATTGTGCCCTCCTGACCAGAAACAATTTCCACATCTAAATCACCGACAAGTTCCTTCAACACATCCACTTTGGTAGAGTCGTACAGGGCTGCCAGTGCTGGTTTAAATTTTCGTATTTGGTTAGCAAATAATTCTACGTTACTTCCCGTAGAAAGGGCGCAAACCTGAAACTTTTCGGGATAACGCTCCACCACATCCAACGTGTTAACACCGATGGAACCCGTAGAGCCTAGAAGGGATATTTTTTTCATGTGGTAGCTCAACTAATGAAAAAAGGATTAAAGAGAATCGCTAAAAACGCAAAAGAATCAAATTACTAGAGATTTGCTTTTATGTCCCTAGAAATAATTGGTAATAACAATAGAACACTGGGCCAGCGAATAACAGACTGTCAATACGGTCCAAAAATCCCCCATGACCCGGAATCAATGAGCCGGAATCCTTCACTTGACAATTTCTTTTTATCAGAGATTCAAAAAAATCCCCAAACTGCCCGATAATACCGCACATAAAAGCCACAATCAAACAATGCGATAACAAAAATTCCTCAAAAAACCAAACATGCGATAACCCTGAAGCTATCAGAGTGCCGAGTATGTTGGCTATCGCCCCTTCCACCGTTTTATTTGGACTGACCACAGGCAGGATTTTGTGCTTCCCAAACTTGCGGCCGCCATAATAGGCCGCTGCGTCACCCGTCCAAATAAGAAGCAAGAGGAATATGATCATTTTACTCCCGCCTTCCAAGCTATGGATCAGCAGAAAATATCCCCCTAAGCCTGCAATGTAAAATATTCCAAAGAACGTGTAGGCAACCGTGTCTAAAGCCACCTTTACACTTTTCCCCCTGAAGCACCAAGTCGCAAACAAAACAACAGGGAATATAATGGAAAAAATAAGTAACCATTTTATTCCCAGAATGAAACCCAATAGAAGCAAAAAACTCAACACCCCACCCTCAATAGGAAAACCTTTCACGCCGATATTAGAAATCATGGAAAAATACTCGTGGCTGGCCACCAATACAACTACTACAACAAAACAAAAGAACAGGAGGGGGGAACCATACAACACAACTCCCAACATCAAAGAGATACCAATGGCACCACTGATTACACGCTTCAAGACCCGACTCCTGTCAAAATTTTTTGATCCCAGATAGGCACGAAGGATATGAGTTTTACGGTGGGAATAGTCAATATCTGGTTTTAGGGTTTTACAATTTGTTCTCGCGTCATTCCAAAGCGCCGATCTCTAGCTTGGAACTCAATGATCGCGTTCAGGAAATCATCATCCGAAAAGTCTGGCCACAACACATTGCTGTAAAATAACTCAGTATAAGCACTTTGGTATAAAAGAAAATTACTGATCCTTCTTTCTCCACTTGTCCTGATGACCAGGTCTGGGTCCGGAAGAGGGTATGTGGAAAGAAATGACTCAAACAATAACGAGTCGATCTCTTCAGGTCTGAGCTTCCCTAAATGTACCTGCTCAGCAATATTTTTTATAGCATCAATAATTTCCTGCCTGCCTCCATAACTCAGCGCCAAGGTAAGAACCATGCCCGTGTTATCACGGGTAACTTCAGTGGAATGATGGATCAATTTTTGGACCGCTTCGGGCAAATCCTCAATATGCCCAATACTATTGAAGCGAATATTCTCCTCCTTCATTCGCCTCACTTCCTTTTTTAAATAAAAGCTCAGAATTTTCATGAGCGTATTGATTTCTTCAGGAGGTCGACTCCAGTTTTCATTGGAAAACGAATAGAGGGTCAGAGCTTCCAGGTTGAGTTTGCGGCTCAA
>DUAA01000181.1:3298-5903 GCA_012961055.1 Nitrospinaceae bacterium | reverse complement strand
CTCAACTCGAGGAAGAGAATGGTTTTGTGCCCAGCGCCCATTGCCGTCCATAATTATGGCGACATGCAGGGGCAACCGACTGGGATCTACTTTTTCCCGCAATGCTGTATTGACCAAGGAGGAGCCTCCTAATTAATCGGCCAAACCCGCCGGTAAGAAGATATGGGGTTTGAAGACAAACAACCTAAACACTATAGAGGATACTACAAAAAATTCCTTCATACATCCATCATATCTTTTTCTTTTGCATGAGAAACCTTATCAACTTCGGCAATAAACTTGTTCGTAATTTTTTGGATATCATCAGCACCCTTATGGCTTTCATCCTCAGAAATCTCATGGCTTTTTTCTGATTTTTTCAGCTTATCGTTAACATGTTTCCGCACATTCCTGATTGCTATCTTACATTCCTCATTATATTTTTTTACCAGCTTAACCAATTGCTGCCGACGTTCATTGGTCAAGGGTGGAATGGTGAGCCGGATGGACTTTCCATCATTATTAGGAGTCAGGCCCAGATCTGAAGCCTGAATGGCCTTCTCTATCTCTTTTAAAATCGATGCTTCCCAAGGTTGAATGGTCAAGGTTTGGCTATCAATGGTGCCCAAAGTAGCAACTTGACTCAAAGGTGTCAGGTTTCCATAATAATCGACCTTGAGATCATCTAACAAAGCAACAGAAGCCTGACCAGTTCGCAACTTTCCTAACTCATGATGTAGGTGATCAATAGAGACCCCCATTTTCTTTTCCACTTCCTGGATTAAATCAGCAATCATTATCAGACTCCCACTTTGGTGCCAAGTTTTTCACCCAGCAAAACCCGTTTAATACTATGTTTTTCGCGAAAATTAAAAATAACCAAAGGTAATTTATTATCCATACAAAGAGAGATCGCTGTCGAATCCATTATCTTCAGCCCTCTATTCAGCACATCTAAATAAGTCAGATTCTGGAATTTTTTTGCTAAATCATTGGTTTTGGGGTCATCATCATAAATTCCGTCGACCTTAGTCGCTTTTAAAATAACTTGCGCTCCAATTTCCATAGCTCTTAGAGACGCAGCCGTATCAGTAGTAAAATAGGGGTTGCCAGTCCCACCCGCAAAGATTACAACGCGCCCCTTTTCAAGATGGCGAATCGCACGGCGACGCACATAAGTTTCAGATACCGCCTGAATTTCGATCGCCGATTGAACCCGAGTGGGAATCCCAACACTTTCCAAACAATGTTGTAACGCCAGACCATTGATAACTGTAGCGAGCATTCCCATATAATCGCCAGTAGTGCGTTCGATTCCTATGGAACTCAAGGACGCGCCCCTTAAGATATTGCCACCTCCTATGACAATGGCAATTTCAACATCTAGTTTTCTGGCCTCTAGAATCTCCTCCGAAAAATTTGATAATGCTCCTTGATCTAACCCAAACGCCCCCTCTCCTGAAGCCAAGCTTTCACCGCCAAGCTTCAGCAACAATCTTTTATAAATTGGTTTATCCATTAAATTTCAAATCTAGCAAATTTACCCAGATTGATATTTTCTCCCAAGAGAGCAATTTTCTGTTTTATTAATTCGGCAATTGTAGTACTGGTGTCCTTGACGAAGGGCTGCTCAAGCACACAGTTTTCTTCGTAGAATTTTTCCATTTTTCCTGTCACGATTTTTTCAATAATGTGTTCAGGTTTCCCAGATTCTTTGGCTTGATGGGCAAAGATCTCCCTTTCTTTTGCCAGAATATCTTCTGTCACCTCTTCACGGGTGGAAAAACGTGGTTTGGCAGCAGCGATGTGCATGGCAATATCCTTAGCCAGTCCCTGAAAATCGGGAGTGTTGGCTACGAAATCCGTTTCACAATATAGCTGCAATAGCACCCCAATTTTACTACCTTGGTGGATATAATAACCAACTTTCCCCTCACCGGTATTGCGGTCAGCCTTTTTATCTGCCTTAGCCAATCCTTTTTTTCTGAGGAATGTAATCGCATCCTCAACATCGCCATTAGTTTCTTTTAATGCCGACTTGCATTCCATAATTCCCGCACCCGACTTGGAGCGCAACTCCTTAACCATCACAGCAGTTATTTCCATTCCATTTCCTTAATCAACAAATTGTTTATCAAAATCAAACCCAGCGCCTTTAGTTTTTAAAACTCCTGGTCACAGTTCTGGACAGGGTCGTCTCATATTTATCTAGCGAAGTTTTGCTTGTCCCTTAACCTTAGGAACCCGCACGGGATCGTGCGGGGGACTTCAGTATTTAAATCAGGAGCAGTATTTAGCTTTTCTCGTTGTCACTGATAACCAACTCAGATTTATCTTCAACCGCGGACTTTTTTCCTGCATTTTCCTTTTCCTTGCTTGCTTTTTCTTCAGCCTCTCGTGCCTGGTTTTCTTTTTCCTTACGGGCTCTAATCATTTCCTGGCCCTCCAGACAAATACTTGCAAGTCTGCTGGTAAACAATTTGATTGAACGCATCGCGTCATCATTTGCGGGAATAGGAAAGTCCACGTCATCCGGATTGGCGTTGGTGTCAACCATGGCTATAATTTTAATCCCCAGTTTTTTCCCCTCAGCCACTGCTATTTTTTCTTTGCGAGTGTCCACGAT
>DUAA01000181.1:0-3277 GCA_012961055.1 Nitrospinaceae bacterium | reverse complement strand
CCTTCATATTTTTAATTCCCCTGAAAAACTTATTTAACTTTTCAATTTCCCTTCTCATTTTCAAAGCTTCTTTTTTATGCAAAACATCAAACTTATTTTCTTCGTCCATTTTTTCCAGTTCGTGCAACCGGGCAATGCTTTTGCGAATGGTAGAAAAGTTTGTCAAGGTTCCACCGAGCCACCTTTGATTAATGTAATACATTCCGCAACGGGTGGCTTCTTCAGCGATCAACTCCTGCGCTTGTTTTTTGGTCGCGACAAAAAGAATCTTTTTGCCTGCCTGGGCCATGTCCATGACATATTTTTCAGCTTCCCTAAAGCGAACCAACGTTTTCTGCAAATCTATAATGTATATTCCACTGCGAGCCCCATAAATATAAGGCTTCATTTTGGGGTTCCAGCGATTGGTCTGATGCCCAAAATGGGCTCCAGCCTCCAACAATTCTTTCATAGTGATTTCAGACATACAAACTCCTTAAAAGTTAATGGGTTATACCTTCGCCTCCATCATCTCGCGCCAAGAACCCATAGGCCACCCTTGGCTTGATCCGGAAACGTGCGTGATATTTTTGGGAAGTTCCCAAAAAGAGAAACTAAGCTGTAATTTAAACTAACACATTCCGCTTAACGTGACAATACGCAACCTCGCCCTACAACGAGGTAATTGCTCATTTTCTACAAAGAAAATTAGCCTAAGCCAAAATGGCTTGTCGATTTTTCTACCGACCTAGGCAGTATGCACTAATTGCGAATTTTCAGGGACCTTACGGACAATTCTAGCTAACGTTTTCAATGGAACCAGATCAATTTCCCAGCCTTTCAATACCGCCATGGCGGCAAACTCCCCATCTGCAGAAGCCTTTATATTGCCAGTCAGGATTCCAACACATTTAAGGCGCATTAGAATCGGTCACCTCTACTGGCTCCGCGATCAGATCATAACCCGTCACTCTTGTTATTTTGGCAGAAATGATTTGTCCGGGCTCGGCTTCGCACTTTTCAAGGAAAACCTGACCATCAATATCCGGCGCCTGGGAGCTGAGTCTTCCTGTCATCAAATAGTTTTCCTGCGGATCAAAGCCTTCTACCAAAACCGGTTCTATTTTGCCCAGGTGTTCCCGATTTTTTCGAAGGGCAATATCTTGTTGCAATTCCATCAATATATTTTTTCTTTCCTCTTTCACTTCCTGAGGAACCCGGTCAGGATAATCGTAAGCGGTAGTGCCCTCTTCATCCGAATAAGTGAAAAACCCAACATGATTGAACTCCATTTCACAAATAAATCGGATCATGTGTTGAAAATGCGCATCGGTTTCTCCCGGAAACCCAGTAATAAATGTGGTCCTTAATGCCACATTTGGGATTTTAAGCCGGACCTCCTCCAGCATTTTTCGAATTCCGCCCTCGGTCTCTTGACGCTTCATACTTTTGAGCATCTCGTCATGCGTATGCTGTAGTGGAACATCAATGTAACTACAGACCTTAGACTCTGACTCGATGAGCTCAATTACCTCGGAATTCAAAAAGGTTGGGTAACAATATAAAAGCCGTATCCACTCTAACCCTTCGACCTTAACCATTTCCCTAAGCAGGCAAACCAACCCATCTTTCATTGCCAGATCAAAGCCGTACATGGTGGTATCCTGCGAAATCAAATTGAATTCCTTGACTCCCTTGCGGGCTAAATGCTCCGCTTCTGCAAGAATAGACTCCGGAGAGCGACTGCGCATCGGCCCACGCATTTTTGGAATGATACAAAACGCGCAGCGGTTGGAGCAACCTTCAGAGATTTTCAAATAAGCCGTGTAAAAGGCTGTGGTCAATAATCGATCGGTGTATGATTCATAATATTCGGCAGGTGTGGCGACATGGTTTTTTGTTAATAGTTCGGAATCAGCAATAAAATTTTTCAATTGCGGGTACTGGCCCACACCTAACATATGGTCAATTTCAGGAATTGAATCCAGAAGCTCCTGTCCATAACGTTCAGCCAAGCAACCCGTGACAATCAACTGTTTGCACTTACCGTCCTTCTTGTGTTGCGCCATTTCCAAAATGGTATCGATTGATTCTTTTTTAGCCGACTCTATAAACCCGCAGGTATTGATAATAATCACCTCTGCATTTGCTTCATTTGGGGTGAAGCTATATCCCGAAGAAACCAGATCACCCATAACCCTTTCGGAATCCACTGTATTTTTTGGACATCCCAAACTCACCATGCCAATTTTTTTCATTTTTATTCCCATAAATTATCTTTACGTTAATTAGCCTGCATATAGGCCAAGAGGTTCTAAATCACCGCAACCGCTAGTGGTCAGTTTTTCTTAGTTTTTAGTTTTTTTTCCATGATGAGGATAAGCTTATCAAATCCCTTTTTTTTTATGGTCTTATAAAATTTACTGCGCAAATTATTTCTCATGCTTGCTCCATCCAGAACAACATCCACGACCTGCCATTTACCCGCAGCCTGAATCATATGGAAATCGATCCCAACCTCCCCTTCCTTTTTATGAACCACTGTCAATGGAACCACAACTTTCTGATTCTTCTTATTGGTTTTTCCATAAACCAAAGCCAGCTCTGCAAAAAATTTCGCGGAACTGGGAAACGCCACATGAACAAACATCTCACCCAATAAGACCTGAAACTTTTCACGCTCAGAATTGCTACGCTTAGCCCAATATTTTCCCAAAGCCTTTTTACTGATTTCAGAAACATTCAGCATACTAAGGGCCAATTGGGAGTGTTTTTCCGTTTCTCCCAAATTAATTTGACGAATTTCGCTTAATAGCAGTTCCACAGAAGCCTGAGGGCCTTCGCTTTCTGCCCAAATTAGACCGGGAGTGATTAAAGCTACTATTAGAACAGAAATAGCGCTTAAAATTTTTTTCATTTTCATCTATGGTACATTTATACTCGAGACAGGTAATACCCTACGCACAAAACAAACCCGTTCCACCATTGATTTAAATAGTTTTTATGGGTGCCTGCAAATTATAACGCAATCCACAATTTAATTTTAAATTTTTAATCACTTCCTGTTCATCCACCCATGACTGAAAGTTTGTCACTTAGTGTGAAATTTAGATTCTTTTCTAAATATTACAGAGTTTGGTGTTGGGGGTTTCTGCTGGCAGTTTTCCCCGCAATATTAACCGGAGGAACTGCTTTGGCTGGACCTTCCGAGATAGATAATCGCTACCATCATGCCAGAAACCTCATTGAGTTTGAACAAATCGCCGAGCAAACCCAAAAAATTGTAGATAAAGAACCT
>DUAA01000180.1 GCA_012961055.1 Nitrospinaceae bacterium | reverse complement strand
CAACGAAGCACAATCATCCTGACGCCTTAAAAGTGGAGAAAAGTATTAATAATCAGGCTTAAGCCTTGACAGGAAGGTAGTTTGTTTCTAAGATATGAATCTTTTTCAGGGAATCAGGTTCGCTATTTCAACGAGAATTCCTTTCCCTTAATAGCTGACTCATAATACTTGTAATCTATTAAAATTTTGCCAGAATTTGTTGCTATTCTGAGCATTGATATTTGAAATAATAAGGAGTTAAATCATGGCAAATGTTAAAGGCAGTGCAGTCTGCAGAACTGCTGTCGACGAAGGAAAACCGGCTGATTGGGTCCCCGGAGGAGATAGGCAAACGGTTGTAGATCCTATGGAAATGTTCCACAAGCTCCCTCGTGAAATGCAATTCATCACAGGAAGTGAGGCTGCAAGAGAGTCTATGAGACGAGCTAACATCGATATTGCAATTGCCTACCCTATCACACCACAAAGTGAATCTATGCAACAGGCTGGGTATCTCTATGATGAGGGGTATATCAAAGAATATTATCGGGCAGAAGAAGAGATTGGAACCTTCTCTGCAATTTCCGGCGCTTCCCGTGCAGGAGTACGGTCCTTAACCGCTACCTCAGGACCTGGCCTGATGCGTGGCTTGGAAGCAATCAGTTCCTGGCCGGGCGCAAGAACTCCAATCATCATGCTGAATATGTGTCGGGTTATCAATACGCCCTTGGCTATTCAGCCGGATAACATTGAAATGTCTTTTATGTTGAATACCGGAATGATTATGCTGCACGCCGAAAACCAGCAAGATTTTTATGATTATCCGCTTGCGGCAATTATGGCCTCTGAGCAGGTTGATGTGACATTACCTGCTGTTGTCTCGACAGATGGATTTTTCGTAACTCATGCCCGTGGCCCGGTTAGAATTACTCCCGAAGAATATAAGCTGCCCCCTCGAGATGGATGGGCGTCTGCGGTTCCTGCAATGGATAACGAGAACCCGCCGGCACGTCTCTCGCGTGATGCCCCAATTCAGAAAAGTAATTTCATCAGCTACCACATGCATGCCAGTTGGCAGCAGGAAGTTTTTGCAGCTGTGGAACGCTCAGCAAAATACTTCCGCAAATATCTTGGCGGACTGATTGAAGTGGTTAACCCCGACGCTGAAGATATGATAATTGCCTCAGGCTGCGCTGTTTCTCAGGCCCGCGAAGCTGTTCGGCAAGAAGCGGAACAAGGACGAAAAGTAGGTTTGGTTAAAATTAAAACCATTCGACCTTTCCCAATTGAAGATATCTTCCAAGCTGTTAAGGGTGCAAAGCGTATTCTTGTTCCTGAGTTCAATCAGGCTGGTTGGTTGCACAAGGAACTCTGCTCTGTGCTTTATGGTCGCATTGATGCTGTTATCAAAGATGGCCCGCGGGTATTTGGCGGTATGACCATGCCAACTGAGATGGTTCTTGAAGCGCTAGCACAAATTCGTAAAGAGGTTAAGTAACCAATTTTGTTGTTTAGTTTTTCAAATATAGGTATAGTTCGTGTGTCTGAATAACTGCCTATTTATATAATATTAGAATACCTTTTTAATATAAGGATAGAATTTTATGTCTCTTGAAAACTTATACCCCTCTCCGGCGTTAAAAGATTTCCTGCCTATCGAATACAAGGACTTGGTAGAACATGGACCTTACACTAACCGAGGTGATAGTAAAAAACAAACAGTAAAAGTAACTGATATGGGAAAATTTAAGGAAGTAATTGAAGAGCATCCCATGTGTGCGGGCTGTGCAATGACCTTGTTCATCCGTCTCGTTTATATTGGAATGCCAAACCCTGAGCATACCATTGTGGTTGGCACTGCTGGCTGTGGCCGCTTGGCTATTTCCCAGGCTTCCGTACCTTTTGTTTACGGTAACTATGGTGATACCAACGCAGTCGCTTCAGGTCTGAAACGAGGTCTGGAAATCCGTTTCCCTGATACAAAAAAAGACGTTGTGGTTATGGCAGGAGATGGCGGATTGATCGACATTGGTTTCCAGGGCTTGATGCATAGCTGGTTTCGTAAAGAAAAATTCACCACCATCATGCTCGACAATGAAGTTTATGGAAATACCGGTGGGCAGGAAAGCGGCATGACCAATCACGGTAAAGTTCTTAAAATGGCACCTCGTGGAAAGTTCGGCACTAAAATTGATGCTATGGGTCTGGCAAAAGTAGCTGGAGTAGATTACGTTGCCCGCCTTGCTCCTACCAATCCAGCTAGAGTAGCCCGGACTGTTCGTCGTGCAATAATGGTAGCTCGAGAAGTAGGACATAGCTACATTCAGGCCTACACCTCCTGTAATATTGAATATTCAATACCGACCCCAGATGTAATGAAAGATGCTTTTGAAATAGAAAAAGACCGTTATGGTTTTGAAGAAGTCATTTCTCCTCTAGCCAAAGAATATTTGGATGAAGTTGAGAAAAAAGCAAAAAAGAAAAAATCAGACAAGTAGAGGAGAGCGTAAAAATGGCAGACACAACTAAACGCTATAACATTCGTATGGCAGGAATTGGTGGTCAGGGTGTGGTCACAGCATCCCACATTGTTAGTAACGGTGTGGTAATCTCCGGTGGGTTCAGTTCGCTGGTTCCTTTCTTTGGATCAGAAAAACGAAATGCACCGGTTGAAAGTTATGTCAGGATCTCCGATATGGAGATTTATGAGATTGGTGAGATCATCTACCCTAATGTTCTCATGATATTTCATCCCTCTGTAATCACGCTGGGTAAATCTTACACCATGCCATTTTATACGGGGCTGAAACAAAAAGGAATTATCCTGATTAACAGCAAGAAACCGATTAAGTTTACCCTGGATGAACAAAGGGAACTGGAAGAAAAAGAAGCACGCATTTATTATCTGCCTGCTACTGAAATGGCAAATGAATTGGCAAAGACCGACTTGGCTACTAATATGGCTATGTGTGGTGCTATTGCCGGAATTTTTGGCCTGCCTGATCCAGAGTCTCTGGCAGCTTCTGTTAAAGACCGGTTTGTTGGAAAAGGAATTGTGGTTTCTGGCGGTACAGCGGCTTTGGACAGTGCCATTG
>DUAA01000179.1 GCA_012961055.1 Nitrospinaceae bacterium | reverse complement strand
TTAAACTCTTCTCGATTTAATAAATAATGTAGTTGTTGCGGACTTCCTTGAAGCTTTCTAGTTCTTCCTGCCAGGTTTCTTCAATATTTTCTAGCGAGAAATCTTTTTTAAAAATAGTTTTCCTTAATTCGGAGTTGCCGTAAAGAAGGTCGATGGCTAAGCGGTCACTGACAAACTCGTAGGGTTCTGTTCTCCATTGCAGTTGATCCGGATAAATTTCGGCAAGGGCACGGAGCAATGCCAGTGTGGTGCGCAGGGGTTTGAATTGGTTCCGGTCTGTGACATGAAACTGGAGTCCTGCACAATTTTCTCCAGCGTGCTTCTGAAACATAGGCTTGAAGTATTGTGGGCGTACAAACACTCCCGGCAGGAGTTGGGAGTCGAGCCTTGCAGCCAATTTATGAGGATCGATAAAAGGAGCGCCAATTTGTTCGAAGGGCAGGGTGGTGCCGCGCCCTTCTGAAAGCAAGGTTCCCTCAATCAGGCACATTCCTGGGTACAGAATGGCGGTTGCCAAAGTCGGCATATTGGGTGATAGGGGGGTCCAGAGCATTCCTGTTTGGTCGTACCACATCTTCCGTTCCCAACCCGTCATAGGGACGACTTTCAGGTTGCAATGTATATCTTCATTAAAAAGCAGGGCAAGCTCTCCTACGGTCATGCCGTGGCGATTAGGCAGGGGGTATTGACCCACGAAGGAACGCCAGCTCTCTCCTACCAGGTTGCCTTCCACCGAAATTCCATTGATCGGATTGGGACGATCACAAACCACCATGCGTGTTCCGGCTTGTTTGCAGATTTTCATGCAGTTGGCTAACGTATAAATGAAGGTGTAGTAGCGAGAGCCTACATCTTGAATATCGAAAACAAGATTATCTATATCTTGCAACGAAGAGGGATCAGGGGTCAGGGAGTCCTCACTTTTCCCATACAGGCTTTTAATGCCTAGTCCGGATAGCGGGTCGATTTCATTCGAGATATGAATCATATCCTGAGCAGTTCCATATAGACCATGTTCTGGAGCAAACAACGCTTGCAATTTGAAAGTGGAATGGGAATGGAAATGAACAATGGAATGTTTCCCATCACTGACTAGGCTAGTGTGGTTTACGATAAGTCCTACAGTTTTACCTGTTAGATATTTTTCAGGCTGGGAAACTAAATGGTCTATTCCAGAAAGGGTGCGGGGCATAGGGCGAGTAACACATTTTTTAAGGGTGCGTTGAATACTTACGAAACAATAAATTTAAATAAGTTTTATTTAACAATTATGGTTGTTCGTTGTGAAGGAGGTTGGAAAACACCCCCATAAGTTCCGTTTTTTTGAGGAAGATTGCATTAAGCAGGCACAACTTTTTGCTTGCCAGATATAGTTATTGTATCCATGCTTAGTGAGGAAAATTAAAGCCTTTGGGAATGACGATTATATTGGATTCATCATCCACGAAAAAACGTTTTTTATCCTGTTCCAGATCATACCCCAAAATGGTGTTGGGTGGAATCTCAACATCTTTGTCAATGATAGCCATATTGATTTTGCAGTGGTTGCCAATTTTTACCCGGTCCATTAATAGTGAATTGGTGACGGTCGCACCACTGTTAATACTGACTTCGCGGCCGATTACGGAGTCTTGCACAGTGCCTCCGCTGATGATGCTTCCTTCTGAAACGATACTGTTGACCGCCTGTCCTGGGCGTCCGTATTCATTAAAGATGAATTTGGCCGGTGGGGTTCCATAGCTTGAAGTTTTGATGGGCCAGCTTTTATTATAAAGGTTGAACTCGGGTTTGATATTTCTCAAATCCATATTGGCTTCCCAGAATGACTTGATGGTTCCCACATCCCTCCAATAGCCGATTTCTTTTTTTGTGATGCCAGGTATACGGTTTCTGTGAAAATCGTAGGCGTAAACCCGTGATTTGTTAAAAATGCGAGGAAGGATGTCCTTGCCAAAATCATGGGACGATTTCGTATCAGCTGCATCTTCATAGAGCAATTTCATTAAAATATCTTTATTAAAAAGGTAATTTCCCATCGATGCAAAGGCCTTATCGGGTTTGCCGGGAATGGGTCTCGGGCGTTTGGGTTTTTCTTTGAATCCCGTGACCCGCTGTTTTTCCTGAACTTGGATCACACCAAAAGAGGAGGCCTCCTTAATCGGTACTGGTAAGGCTGAAATAGTGACATCAGCCCTCTTTCTGCAATGGAAGTCGATCATTTGCTGCAAATCCATGCGGTAGATGTGGTCAGCACCGAAGACGGCGATGATATCGAAGTCGCCGTCTTCTATCAGGTTGATGTTCTGGTAAATAGCGTCTGCCGTTCCTTGGTACCAGCTGTCTCCTGTGCGCTTTTGTGCGGGAACGGGGAGTATGAAATGATCACGCAGAATGGAACTGAATCGCCAGCTTTCTTGCAGGTGTTCGGTTAAAGACTGGGATTTAAATTGTGTTAGAACGTAAATGGAGTAGACTCGTGAATTGATGAAATTGCTCAAGGCAAAATCAATCAGCCGATATTTTCCACCGAAAGGGACAGCGGGTTTGGCGCGTTGCTGGGTAAGTGGATAGAGTCGGTTTCCTTCACCACCGGCAAGAATCATTCCGAGAACTTTTTTTGTCGATCCGGCCATGAGGCTCCTTTAACTTTGCAATCAGCTTGTTCAGGACGCTTTGGTTTTAGATGGCCTAATGATCATGTCCATTGATTTTGATGATATTGCGAAAGCCTTGGACTGTCAACTGATTGAGAGGCAAAAAAAAACCGACTCTCATTAGAAATGAGAGTCGGCCTATTTTTCAGCTTAAATGAAGAAGTGGAATTACATCATTCCGGGCATACCACCCATACCGCCCATGCCGCCCATGCCACCCATACCGCCACCGCCGCCGCCAGGTCCATGACCGTGATCGTCATTTTCTTCAGGTAGATCGGTGATCATTGCTTCTGTGGTTAGGAGCAAGGCAGAGATGCTTGCAGCATTTTGCAATGCGGTGCGTGCTACCTTAGCAGGATCAATAATTCCTGCTTTGATCATGTCGGTGTACTTGCCGGTTTTAGCATCGTAACCTTCATTACCTTTCAAGGTTTTCACTTTCTCGCAAACCACAGTGC
>DUAA01000178.1 GCA_012961055.1 Nitrospinaceae bacterium | reverse complement strand
ACTTAAAAAAAAGCTGCGTCGAAAGAAGCATGATGTGTATTCAAGCCTTAAGGGATGGGATAAAACTCTGGTGGCTAGGCATCCTGACAGGCCCTACACTCACGATTATTTGAATTTGGTTTTTAAGGATTTCATTGAACTCCATGGAGACCGGCACGGGGGATATGGTCCTTCCATTGTCGGGGGGGTTGCAAAATTCGATGATTGCTCCGTAATGGTAATAGGGCATCAGAAGGGAAGGGATATCAAAGAGAATATAAAACGAAATTTTGGTATGTCCCAACCTGCTGGATATAGAAAAGCTCTACGTTTAATGCGAATGGCAGAGAAATTTAATATGCCCGTTATTACTTTTATTGATACGCCTGGAGCTTATCCCGGTATTGATGCAGAGGAGAAGGGGCAGGCAGAAGCGATTGCCACTAATTTATTCAACATTATCCAACTCAAGGTGCCAATTATCTGTGTGGTGATTGGCGAAGGCGGATCTGGCGGAGCATTGGCCATTGGTATTGGTGATCATATTATGATGTTTGAGCATTCTGTCTATTCGGTGATCTCTCCTGAAGGTTGTGCCTCTATTCTTTGGGGAGACAAAGGTAAAACAGCTCAAGCAGCTAATGCTTTGTGTATTACTGCAAATGATCTCTTGAAATTTAATGTGATTGATGAAGTCATTCGAGAACCCCTTGGCGGTGCCCACCGCAATCACAAGCAGGCCGCTATCCGGCTGAAAAAATCTCTACGAAAGAACCTTGACCGATTAACTCAAATTCCATTAAGTGAAATGATCCAGTTGCGAAAGAAAAAATTTCGCGAGATGGGTAAATTCATTGAAGAAGATGCTTGATCTCGCCTACGCGGTGTGGTGCCAAAGGGCGAATGTTTTCCGTTAGAGGTGAACTTGTTGGCGGAATAATTGAGCGTACTCTGAGTCCGTGGAGATCAAGGTTTCGTGTATTCCTGTCTCTACCAGCTCCCCTTCTTTTATCACCAGAACTCGGTCTGCTCCCTCTAAGGTTGACAAACGGTGTGCGATGATCAGAGTGGTACGTCCTGCCATCAGTGTTTCAAGAGCTTGTTTAATATGCCGCTCAGTTTCAGTGTCTACAGATGAAGTGGCTTCATCCAATATTAGAATCGGTGGGTTTTTCAGGAAAATTCGAGCGATGGTAATGCGATGTTTTTCCCCGCCTGATAGTTTGACTCCACGTTCCCCAACCATCGTGTCATATCCGTCCGGAAGTTTTGTTATAAAGAAGTCTGCATGTGCCGAGACTGCTGCAGAGATAATTTGGTCTCGGTTGGCTTCGATATTTCCGTAGAGAATGTTTTCTGCCACGGTGCCATTGAATAAGAATGGATCTTGTGGAACAAGCCCGATTTGTTCACGTAAATAGGACACCTTTAATTTTTTTATTGGGTAATCGTCGATGAGAATGGTCCCTGATTCTACATCATAAAATCGCATGAGAAGTTTGGTTAAAGTGGATTTGCCGCTACCGGTATGCCCGACAAGAGCAATATTTTCACCGGCTGCGATGGTAAAATCCATGTCATGGATTGCAGGTTTTCCGGGAAGATAAGAAAACCCCACTCGGTCAAATTGAATAGCCCCCCGGGCATTTGTGGCAGGGAGAATCGCATCTGGCGCATCATTTACATCAGGCACAGTATCGATAATCTCAAATAACCGTTCACCAGAAGCTAGTGCATGCTGAAGCATATGATTGACCGAATGTAGTTGATTAATCGGTGTGTAAAATAAAGCTAAGTATCCTACAAAGGCGACCAGAGAACCGACGGTGATATCACCTGACTGCACGAGGCCTGCTCCGTACAAGAGTATTAAAACTGTTCCAAGGGAGCCGAGAAACATCATTGTTGGAGAGTAAAAGGCCCAGAGCCGCATGACTACCAATGTGCCATCGCAGTAATTCCGGCTTCGTTGCTCAAACTGTTTGACTTCATGAAGTTGGCGGTTGAAGGCAAGTGTTTCCCGGATTCCAGATAGAGAATCCTGCAACTTGGCATTCATTTTTGCCGCTTGCTTCCGAACGATATGATACTGACCGTGAGCCTTGGAGGTGTAAACCCATGCGCCATAAACCAGAAAAGGGATGGGAAGAAGGGCCACCAAGGCCAGTTTCCAATGCATATAAAAAAGTATGACGGAAATGCCGATCAAGGTTAAGGTCGCGGTCACGACCTGCTCCACGCCGTCAATAAAAATTCGTTCTACGTAGTTCACATCATCGTTAGCGCGAGACATTAATTCACCGGTAGAGCGGTTTTCAAAATAGCTCAAGGATAATTTCTGTAAAGCGCGATAAACATCGGACCTCAAATCGAACACCACATTCTGCTCGACTTTGTTATTAGCTATGATGCGGCGATGATTGGTGAAGTTTCGTGCCAGATAAATTCCGGCCAAACCTGTTATGGGGCCATATATCCAGACAGGTTCATTTCCTTCCACCAGACTGTCGACAACCAGTTTTATCAGCCAGGGTGGGACGAGATCCAAAAGGGTGGTTGCGACGGCTAAAAATAAGGTCATCGCTACCTCTTTTCGATAAGGGTTTAAATAATTTAGTACTCTTGAAAGGGATTTCATAGTTTCAGATAAAATGGTTTGGACTGCTATAATGATGATTATATAGTAAGCATTTGCGATGCGAAATGGTTTTTGGGTTGAAAGCTCTAGGCCTTGAATACAAATTTAACTTTGGCGGAGGATATGGAGTACAGAAAACTGGGAAACAGTAATTTGGAGGTGTCGGAAATTGGTTATGGTGCATGGGGGATCGGCGGAGCACCCTTCTGGAAAAATGAAGGAAATCAAAGTTCACTAAATTCAATCAAGAAAGCGTACGACTTGGGGATCAACTTTTTTGATACCGCTCCAGTATATGGTTTCGGCCATTCCGAGGAGCTGATTGGAAAAGCCCTCAAGCCGGTCCGAGACAAAGTGATTATAGCTACCAAATGTGGATTACGATGGGATAAAGAAACATTGGGTTCGATTCGCAAAGACGCCAGCAGAGTTTCTATTTTGGAAGAAATCGACCAAAGTTTGAAGCGTCTGGATACAGATGTGATCGACCTATATCAGGTT
>DUAA01000177.1 GCA_012961055.1 Nitrospinaceae bacterium | reverse complement strand
GGCCGCCTGGTAAAGATTTTCATCTTTAAACAATTCTACGGCACGTGACAGGTTAAGAATCACTACCTTCTTAAAAGAGGGCCCTTCTTTATAATTATAGTAGGCCCAACCCAGATTTCCATGGGCCTCAGCATCGCCTCTTTTACGATGAACAACAATATTCAGCTGACCGATCGCATCGGCCCATCGTTCCTGAAGATTGTATACATTGCCCAAAGTTACCCGCATGTCCATATTGACCGGTTCCAGTTCTATAGCCATTTCCATAGACTTTGCCGCATCATCAAACTGCTTCATGCTCTTGTAGGCAATTCCAAGATTATAATGCGCAACGGGAGATAATGGATTACCCGAAATAGATTTCTGATAAAGTTTTATCGCCTCTTCAAACCGTCCTTCAGAACTAGACCGGTTGCCCTCCTGAAACCATTGCTCAGGACTCAGGCCCCATACCGTGGGAACTTGGAGTCCGAGAGTAAACAAAGCTAGAAAAACAACAACTCTCATGACTCTTCTTCCTTTAAATTGTTGTATACCTCAAAATTTTACTCTGTTCAAAATAAAATAGCAATACATCGTTAAGTTGAAATAATCGGTTGCTCGAGAGAGAGTTCATGCACATTAATCCCGCACCGAATGGTGCCTACAGTTAAGGGTATTGCTACTTACCAGCAGAGGTATTCAACCCAATTCCAAGCGGCCAGTATCGGTCAGCATTCTTCTCGACCGACAGGGAGCATCCTAGAGCACGAGAAAGGTTTTGGGATTGCAGCATCTCGTCCTTCTTTCCTTGCGCTACAATCTCCCCGTCTTTAAGCAAAAGCACATGGGAAATACACGGCATGATTTCTTCAATCCGGTGAGTCACATAAATCATGCAGGTTCGCTTTTTAGACAGCTTTTCCAAGGTTTTCAGGAAGCGTTCACGAGTGGGAATATCGAGCCCGGCACAAGGTTCATCAAGGATCAACAGTTTGGTACGGTGAACCATAGTTCGGGCCAATAAAACCCTACGGGCTTCACCATAAGACATTTGGCGAAATGGGGTATCACCCAGGCTGTCAATTCCAAGGTCGCTCATGGCCTTGAGCGCTGATTCTTTTTGACTGAGAGTGACCGTTTGGTGTAGCCCAATAGACGAGAAAAACCCTGAGGCCACCACTTCCCAGCCCAAGGCGGGACGATCATAATTAGTCTGATACTCAGCGGATACGTAACCCAGGTTTTCTCGAATCTCCAGAAGTGGAGTGTGTTCACAATTACCGAACCAATTAACCTCACCACCATATACCGGAATCAGTTCCCCAAAGATCAGTTTCATTAAAGTGGTTTTGCCCGAACCGTTATTACCCACCACGGCCCAATTTTCACCTTCGTTCATAGTCCAGCTCAAAGACCTAAGAGCTTGATTGCCCCCGACATAAACATCGGCATTTTTGATCTGAACTAAAAAGCTTTCCACCAAAATCCCTCTCTACTGAATTGGTATTTTTTTATCCCCGGTAGGATTGATATATGCATTGTTAACCGTTCCGCCCAACAACTCAACTACCGGTTCACCACCGAAATATTGGATGATATTGAGCGCCGCATACTCCTGCTTAACACGAAAAATTCGTTCAATAGGGATCTCAAGTAGATGGGAGAAAATAACCCGGTTCACTCCTCCATGGCAAACCAAGGCAACTTGCTCATTTTGGTGCCGCGCCACAATATCTTCAAACCGGGGAATGACTCTATCTTGTAGTTGCCGAAACGTCTCCCCTCCTTCTACCTGAAACGTTTCTATATTTTTCATACGTTCTTTTAGTTGATTTGGAAACCTCTTTTCCACTTCCACCACACTCAACCCTTCCCAGTCGCCAAAACAAAGTTCCCTTAACTCAGGAAAGGCAACAGGTTCAAGTTTATGAGGTTCTCCCAATAACCGGGCACTGGTTCGGGTTCGCTCAAGATCGCTGGAGTATATCGCTTTGAAGGGCTCATTTTTTAAAACTTGAGCCCATTCCTTAAACTGGTTTTCTCCATTCACGGAAAGCCCAATATCAAAATGGCCATTAAAACATACCTCTTTGGAGTTGGCGGTTTCACCGTGACGGAATAGATAGATCCTGCAGGAGGGCTGATCATTCATGATTTAAATCTACACTAATTGGGAGGGACTAAACACAGAATCAGGCAAAAAAAAATGACAAGCCATCTACGGCTTGTCATTTTTTAAGATCTATTATTCAGGCTTAATGGCCACCGCCGCCGCCACTACCAGAACTCCAGAGATAGAAAAAGTCCAGTCCTTGAACCTTCATCAATCCAACGTTGATTAGAAAGTAATATCCACCCATAATAACCAATGCTATGATGAACCAGATAACGGATTTTGTAGTGATAAACTTTCTTTGTTCGTCAGCAGTATAATCGTTCATGTTTCCTTAAACTCCCACAAAAATTTATTGATTGGGTTTCTCTTGCCAACCGTTTAGCGCCAAACGGAAGCAAACCAATAGAAAAACCACAAAGAGAAAATAACGGTTCCGATATAAATCAGGGGCCCTGCTTTTTCCTTAATCTTTTCTAAATCCATTGTCTGCTCCGGAAAAATTAAATTAATTCTTTATTCAAAAAGTTTATTCTTGACAGTTTTAAAAACCAAATGATAGTGTATATCACTTTTAATTAAAAGAAAAAAAACTACAAATTTAAAGGATTTTTTATGGCCAGCAAAGACGGAAAAATTTTTGACACCATCGTTTACATCGGCCTCGGGGTCAATGCACTCACCGCCACTTACCTCTTACTAATGTATTTCGAGGTAATATAACTCGCAAAATTTATCAGGTAAATCATGGGGTGTCAAGGTTAAAACTTCATGTTTTAAAGATTTTCCCGTTTCTCCCCTATTTTCTTCCCAAGCCCTTTCAATCTGCATAATTACAGCCCTAAGTTATAGTTTATGCGGATAAATAACATAGAGCATAAGATAAGTTGCAGTACTGGTAACTAGGATCAGAGCAAAGATAACCATTGTAGTTCGGCCCAATATCCGGTGACGCCTTGCCCCATCGGGAAGCAATTTTTCTATCAACTTCTCTAGGCTAACCACTAAAGCGATAGTCAGAAAGATTAA
>DUAA01000176.1 GCA_012961055.1 Nitrospinaceae bacterium | reverse complement strand
GGTTGAAACGAAATTTGACTGCAGGCGAAATAATAGGCCAACATCTAGCCATCAACCAGGAAATGAAAGATGAGGACCATATAACCAATATCGTTTTTATGGGAATGGGTGAACCTCTGGATAATTATGGACCTGTTGTAGATGCCTTGCGCCTCATGACCTCCCCACAAGCCATGAAAATTTCTACCCGAAAAGTAACGGTTTCAACCTCAGGGCTGGTGGACAAGATCAAAGCTTTTCAAGAGGAAAAACTGCCGATCAACCTTGCGATTTCTCTCAATGCTTCGGACAACGATACCCGTGACCGTTTGATGCCAATAAATAAAAAATACCCCATAGAAACCTTAATAGAATGCCTTAAAGAGTATCCTTTAAAACCCCAAAGAAGGCATACAATTGAGTATGTTATGCTTGCGGGTATCAATGACTCGGATGAAGATGCACGCAGACTGGCAAAATGGTTGGAGGGGGTTCCAAGTAAGATCAACCTGATTCCTTTTAACTCTTTTAACTCCTCCGAATACAGATCTCCCACTGCAGAAAGAGTGTTAAAATTTCAAAGTTATTTGATCGAGCACAACTTTTCTGCATTTATCAGGAAAAACCGGGCCACAGATATCCTCGGTGCCTGTGGGCAACTTGCGACACAATCAACTAAAGTATAAGCACGGTAAGCGATTATATCTACAATGTTCTCATAAACATTATGAATGGGTGCAATAATATTATTTCCTGCTCCAAGATAAAAAATATTATCTCCTCGCCATCCCTTTCAGGGGGGGGGAGACTTATCCTACTCCCCCATGACAATGAGGAACTAGAAAAATGTGGGATAGTTAGCCGTTAAACCAAAACTCTTTCCAAAGAATTTCATGGACACTGATATTAAAACTCCAGAACTCTCGATTGTTATACCTTTGTATAATGAGCGGGATAACCTGATACCGCTTGAAGAGCAATTGGAAACAGAACTCGCTAAACTAAACCTGAGTTACGAGATCATACTTATTGACGATGGGAGTGTAGACGGCAGCGCGCATTTAATTGAATCACTGCAGAAGCACAATCCAAATATCCGACTGATTCAATTCGGCCACAACCATGGGCAATCTGCGGCATTCGCAGCTGGATTTAAAACTGCTCGTGGAAAAATTTTTGTTACTCTTGATGCCGATTTACAGAACAGTCCTGCTGACATTCATCTTCTTCTGGAAAAAATGAAAGACTATGATGTGGTCTGCGGTTGGCGCCATAAAAGAAATGACCCATGGATTAAAAAAATTTCCTCCAAAATTGGCAATGCGGTACGCAACAAATTAAGCGATGAAGATATTGCCGATACCGGTTGTTCTCTGAAAGCATTTCGACGAGAGTGCTTCGACCATGTGAAACTCTTTAAAGGAATGCATCGGTTTTTCCCCACCTTGATGAAAATGGAAGGATTTCGTGTAACTCAGGTCAAGGTAAACCACTATCCTCGACTACATGGTGTGTCCAAATACAATATAAGAAACCGGTTGTTTTCTTCTTTTAAGGATTTGCTGGCCATCCGCTGGATGAAAAACCGACAAATTAATTATGACATTATTAAGGAGGATTAAATGACGGCAAACCAATGGCTCATCATTGGGTTTACGGGTCAAGCATTTTTTGGGGCCCGTTTTATAATTCAGTGGATTGTTTCTGAAAAAAAAGGGGAAAGCACCATTCCTCTGGCTTTCTGGTATTGCAGTATCGGCGGCGCGATTGTACTGTTAACTTATGCTATCCATAAGCAGGACCCAGTATTCATCGTTGGGCAAAGCCTGGGAAGCATTATTTATATTCGTAACCTTATACTCATAGACCGCAAGAAAAAAACCCTTGCATTAGAGGGAGCGGAAAACGATTCACTGGAGAATCAGAATCAGTAATCTGACCCTTATGGTGATAAAGGTTTCCCTCCTTGCCTAGCCCATCAAATACGTTCAACCGGTGTGGGCACAAATCTTCACGGGTTTGTTTTCTACCTCAGAATTATCACGGGCTTTGTCCAGCTTATCTTGCCTCTGAGTTCACCAGATGATAGTTCAAGAATAAATTGACCCCTTAATTTTCCTAGATACCAGCATCAAAAACCTCTCTTTCCCTGCACCTCAAATAAGAAAAACCTTTTACAAGTAACAGTTTTGAAAGTCCTTGACTTTACCTAACCCGTATGATATTTCTCTACTTTCTTTGATCCTTTTAACCGTAATGACTGGTTAAAGTTTGAGAGAATTGAGGTTTCCTTTGTTAGGAAAACAGGTACTTATCACTTTCTTCAGGCCTTTCTTTTAAGAGATGATGAAACAAAATCAAAGTCCTTTAAAAAACACCTTTTTAAAAACTCTTATCTGTCTGATTTTTGTTTATTTGATCGGACATTTATCCCCCTTTCTTCCTGTTTCTTTTAATGTATCCAACCTGAGTATTCAGACTTTGGCATATGCTGATGAAGATGAGTATGAAGATGAGGACGAAGATGAGGACGAAGATGAGGATGAGAGCGAGGAAGAAGAAGCCACTGAAGATGAAGAAGAGGACCTATCCTACTTAACCGATATTGGACCGGCAGCAGACCACGAGTTTGAAGAGTATTCATTTTTAGGCATGAGCAACCGCAAGTTCACATGGTTTGCGGCTCAGCTTCATATTTTGTTTGCTTCGTTTATCCTTGGTTGTCCGATGTTCGTGGTCATCATGGAGGTCATGGGTGCCCGCAGAACGCAGGGGGTTCGAAAAGCAATTATCCTATCGAACGTGTTCTTAGGTATTCTGATAGGTGTTGTTATCGGGATCACAGGTGAAATTATTGTTGGAATCCATCATGGTGTTCTATACGGGTTATGGGCCTGTGCTTTTGGAGCATTAATAGTAAGTTTCCTGAATTATTTTCACAAGTTGATGAATATCAGGCTATCCGCTTTTGTTGGAGCGGTATTCGGAGCTCTAATTTCCTGTGCTTTGACCCCTGTTGAACATTACGAAACTTCTGGAATTATTCTTGCCCTAGTAAATGGAGCTGTTGGAGGCCTGATTTCCAATGGCATCATGTTTGCCAAGTCAGATTTCAAGTTCGAGCGTCTGGCCCATGAGATCACCAAAGTAATTGGTATTTGTTATAGTTTTACGGCACTAACGGGAGGCCTTTTCCTCTT
>DUAA01000175.1 GCA_012961055.1 Nitrospinaceae bacterium | reverse complement strand
TCCAATTTTTCTATTTCCTTTAATGCCAAATGGATATTTTTTTCACTGGATTTATGACACATCATTACTAAAGAAACTCCCTCATCACCCGCGGCACGCCCTCTTTGAATCATGGACTCAATACTGATGGAGTGATTTCCCAATATCCCAGATATTTTTGAAAGAACATTCGGCTTATCCAACACCCTAAAGCGAAGAAAATATTCAGATTCAATCGCACTGATATCCTTAAGGGGAATTGCCTTGACCTCTTCTCCTTGGAAAGACCCTGCAGGAATTCTATCACCAACGCGCGCGAGAATATTCCGGCCAATTTCCACAACATCTCCAACCACTGCACTGCCCGTGGGTAAAGCCCCTGCACCATGACCAATCAATATATTTTCTTCCATCATATCATCACAAACACGAATGGCGTTTAAAGCTCCATTGACGTTTGCCATCGGGTGAGTGACCGGAATCATTGCGGGATGAACACGAATATCCAGTGTCTGTCCATCATATTTGGATATAGCGAGAAGTTTAATCCGGCAACCAAATTCGCGGGCGCATTCAATATCCTCAGAGGAAATATCTGAAATTCCCGAAACTGATATTTCGTCAAACGATACAGGAGTTCCATAGGCCAGGCGCGTTAGCACCGCGATCTTATGGGCAGAGTCAACCCCTTCAATATCAAAAGTCGGGTCCGCTTCAGCAAAACCTTTTTCTTGTGCTTCTTTTAATGCCGTATTGAAGTCACAACTCTCATCCGACATTTTACTAAGAATGTAGTTGGCCGTCCCATTCACAATGCCTTCCATGGAATGGATGCGGTTGGCGACAAAAGCTTCACGGATAGAGCGAATAATTGGGATGGCTCCGCCTATAGAAGCTTCAAACCCAATCGACAAACCTTTTTCAGAAATCGCTGAAAATATCTCATCGCCATGCATAGCCAGAAGAGCCTTGTTGGCTGTCACCACATGTTTTCCCTGATCAATGGCCTGAAGAAGAAATGTTTTTGCTGGCTCGTAACCACCAATCAATTCAATGCATACATCAATATCTGGGTGATTGATCACCTCGTCAGCAGATGTCGTCAATACATCAGGTTCCAACCTGACACCCCGGTCTGTTGTGATATCCAGGTCAGCAATTTTTATCAGCTCTATCCCGGCTCCCAATCGTTTTTCAATGATCTCGCTATTTTCAGAGAGGATTTTGGCAACACCCGCACCTATCGTGCCAAAACCTATCATTCCAACTTTAATTATTTTCATCGTTACTCAATTCCAATGAACGACCCACCCCAAATGGATGGGTACTCAAATAAAACGTTATTTCAAAGTACATGGTAACCCACTTGAAATAAAACTCACAGGTAGGATTAAAAAATCTCTCGAATACCACGAACTGCCTGGCGAATCCGGTGCTCGTTTTCTACCAGAGAAAAACGTACAAAATGGTCTCCCCCTCTGCCAAATCCAATACCAGGGGCAACCGCCACTTTAGCCTTATCCAGGAGTAATTTACAAAACTCCAAAGATCCCATCTTCTTAAATTTATCCGGAATTTCCGCCCATACCATCATGGTCGCTTTAGGAGGTGTCACCTCCCACCCAATCCGGTTCAACGATTCGCACAAGACATCCCGCCGATTTTGGTAAGTATCACGGATTTCTTCCACGCAATCACGCGGACCATTCAGAGCCACGGTTGCTGCAATTTGGATTGGCTGAAACATGCCATAATCCTGATAACTTTTGATACGCGCCAGGGCATGAATGATTTCAGAATTCCCAACAGCAAAACCCACACGCCACCCCGGCATATTATAACTTTTCGACAAGCTAAAAAACTCAATCCCCACTTCTTTTGCTCCTGGAACCTGTAAGAAACTAGGAGCACGATAACCATCAAACACAATGTCACCGTAAGCAAAATCGTGGATCACTATCAAGTCATGTTCTTTGGCAAAATCCACCACCTTCTCAAAGAAGCCCACATCCACCACCTGTGTCGTTGGATTATGGGGAAAGTTGATGACCATCGCCATAGGTCTTGGCCAATTACTCTTAAAGGCATCCAGAAGGGCCTCAAAAAAATCCGTCCCAGGACCAAGAGGAACATGAATGACATCGGCGTTGGCTAAAATAAAGGCATAAGTATGAATCGGATAAGTGGGAGTCGGAACTAAAATAGAGTCGCCGGGACTGGTGATCGCCATGGCCAAATGGGCAATGCCCTCTTTGGAACCAATCGTTGCAATCGCTTCGGTCTCCGGGTCCAGTTCCACATCATGGTTCCGCTTGTACCAGTCAGTAATTGCTAGACGTAATTTATAGATACCTCTGGAAAGCGAATAGCGATGATTAGCCTCCTTCCCTGCAGTCTCAATCAATTTATCTACAATATGGTTTGGAGTCGGCATATCCGGATTGCCCAAACCAAAGTCAATGATATCATCTCCGCGTCGACGAGCATCACATTTAAGTTCATTGACAATGCCTAATACATAGGGAGGGAGGCGTTTAATTCTTGAAAATTCTCTCATGACTCAACATTGTTTTTTTAAGTTTTTGATCGCGGCCCGATAACTGATAAACACGCATAAAATAGGATAGTCAAACCGTAAAAAAAATCCTGGTCAGTCAGGGTTCGTGAGGAGGCAGCATATTATTTTCCAAGGGAACCGGGCTAATTGCCCGCGTAACATAACATAAATCAGAAAACCCGGCAAACCTAAACCCACGCAGAAAAACCTGTGAATTCTTTTTACTTGATTCTAGCCTTTTACAGGGAGTAATATTTTGTTTTGAGAGGATTGACCATTTTTAAATTGGTTTCCGATTGATGATTTCTTTCCAGATTAATCTAAGAGTGATGGGAGTGCTGAGTTGCAACGAAGGCTAAACTCAGTCCCTTTATTTGATTACTGCAAGCACTTCCTGGCAGGTTGTTGAAAGACTCTTTTTCATGTCATCCTGAGCGTTAGTGAATCATCCAAACTTTTTTATATACCGCTAAGATGCTTCGATGCCCTGAGCATCATCAAGATCATTACTTTAGGAAATTCTTGACAACCTAGCCTTCCAGACTTTGCCATATCATCTTCCTCCAACTTTAGAGGGGATAATTTTTTCCATTCACGAAATGATCTGCTGTAGCGTGGGTCCCACCGCTATGGTGAGCCAGCTTTAATTATTTTTCTCAT
>DUAA01000174.1:2199-3203 GCA_012961055.1 Nitrospinaceae bacterium | reverse complement strand
TGTGAATTTCTCCTCAATGGGGGGGGGTACCTTTACTTCCCCTTTTACAAAATACCCAATTTGGGCATGCTTGAAATCCTCTTCCCTTGGGTTCATGCCCTGAAAGGATAAAAGTTGATGGTAACCATCACATGGGACGGATAGGTTTGATTTTACCCTAGCCATCTTGAATTTACCGAAGAATCAAGTTTCTACGCCTTGCCTTAATCCAGTGTTTTTCTTTTTCTTATTTTTTAGTGAAGTAAGTTCTACTTGAGAATAAAGTGTATTTTGAATTTTATGATCGCGTCTCGCGTTTGTCCTCGCTATAATCTTTGCCGTCATGGACCGAACTGAACGATACTTGCAAAATTTGAAAAGTGGTGACCCTGCAACGCGGGCAGATGCTACCAAGGCACTTTGGGCATTCTGGCACCGGCAGGCTGGGGCTGAAATGGAACGTGAACTTGATGATGCAACCAAGTTGATGAACCCACACCAATTGAATGATGCTCTTATTTCTTTGAAGAGTCTGGTTGAGAAATGTCCTGAGTTCCCCGAAGCGCATAATAAGCTGGCGACTGTATTATTCTTGATGTGTCATTATGAAGCATCGGTTGCAGAATGTGAGGAGGTGCTCCGCCGAGTCCCACACCATTTTGGAGCCTTGAACGGGATGGGGATGTGTCTGTTTGAGCTGAAACGTTTTGAACAGGCGATTCGATCTTTCCAAAAGGCTCTAGAAATTCAACCTTATGCCCAGATTAACCACATGTTTATCGCTCGGTGCCGTGCAGGTTTAAACTAATCTGGATGCTCCTATATCCCAAAACAACTAAACTAACTACTAGGCATAGGGGTTGCAATGCATTTTCCCTCAAGGTGACTGAGTTTTCTAGCGAAATAGTTATTATATCTGGATGTTCTTTAGGCTGGAATTAATTGATGCTCTTTGGATTAATGGGTAGTTAAAACAGATTCGATTCGACCTTGAACCAGTCGGTTTTATTTTGTGATGTTTAGCG
>DUAA01000174.1:0-2093 GCA_012961055.1 Nitrospinaceae bacterium | reverse complement strand
GTAGTTTTTTTCATGCCGGTCAGGAACCTTACCCCTTTTGTTTCTTTCATAGGTCGAGTAAAATAAATATCACATAATAGTTTAGGCAAAATAATGTAAACTATTGTTTTTAAACAATAGTTTTAATTAATAGTGTTCGAAACATCTCCCTAGCTTCATACTAATACAAGATCCAGGGATTTGTGGTTTTCGTGCCTAATTCGTTCTCGAAATCAATACAGATTTGTACATTACAAGAGGCGACGTCAGTATTCATTTTGATAACTCCTTAGTTTGTTTCTTTACCATTAATTAAGAGTCATGATTTCATTCAGCGTCCCGTCAAATTCTGGAGGCTGGTGAATAAAAATTCGTCCGGCTGGATCAGCCCTTACAAATTCACTCTAGGAAAGGAGAAACTAATAGGGCTTTGATTTTCATACAGTTTTAGATATAATGCCTCATTCCAAAAACCCATTTCATATTGAGAAACAAACTATGAGTATTGACGATAAAGAATTAGAAGAGTTCATGCCTGCTTTGGATCTGGATTGGACCGATGAGGCGCAGACCCGAATGAAGAACGTTCCATTTTTTGTTCGGAAGAGTGTGGTTCGGGGTATTGAGCAATATGCTAAAGACAAGAGCCTCACAGTTGTAGATGATGATGTTGTTTCCCGTGCCCGGCAGGAACGTGAAGGTGCTGCTATTGAAATGGCCCGCAAAAAGAAGGAAGAAGCGCTGGCAGCTGGAGAAACACCTGTCCAACGTCAATACGTCAGTTTTCTGTTCTATAAACTCGATCCTGCATTTCGGAGATTGCCGCAGGAAGAGCGTGATAAGGGTATGCAGGAGTTTATCGATGTTCTTGAAGAGTACGATAATAGCTCCGACATGATTCTGCTTTGTTACTCCATGATCGGCCTTCGTGGTGATGTCGATATCATGATCTGGCGTATCTGTTATAGCATGGAAGAATTTCAGAAAATGACCACCCGGATTTTGCAAACGGGTTTAGGGAAATACCTGGATACCCCGTATAGCTACCTTTCCATGACTAAACGGTCGATGTATATGGATTTCATCAATCCTGAGCATGAAGAAGATCGTACTCACATTATTCCCGGTAAAGCGAAATACCTTTTCATTTATCCTTTTGTCAAGACGCGCGAATGGTATTTATTGACTCAGTTCACCCGTCAGGGAATTATGGACGAACATATTTATATTGGTAATAAGTACCCTTCTGTCAAGTTGAACACCACTTATAGTTTTGGTATAGACGACTACGAGTTTGTGGTGGCTTTCGAGTCTGATTGTCCGGACGATTTTCTCGATCTGGTTCAGGAGTTGAGAGAAACGGAGGGCAGCCGGTATGTTAAGGAGGATACTCCTATATTCACATGCGTAGCTATGTCGATCGAGGACACAGTCAAAAGCCTAGGCTGCCAATAGGTGTGGGAGTCGAGGAGGGCCATGAACAAATTATTTATGGAATACTAAACAAGGCTAAGTTTTCCTTTTCCATAAGCCCGCGGAGAGTGGGCTAAACTTCTCTGACTAGAGAAATGATCCATGCAACTAATTCTAGTTTTGTTTGTTCTGCTTATTATGTTTCCCTGATCTATTTGTACTGAGTATAATTTTAAAGAGCAGGTTGATGTTACTCTTAAAGGATTAAGATCCATTTGTCAGGATTTGAACCAAATGGAACAAAAGGATTTGGTTTCACGGGGCAGGGCAAAGGTAAAACGCCCTTAAACGGAAAAGGTTTTTACATTTTTACCTATTGATAGTCAGGTGTAATACTCCCCCCCCTCCCGCAGTCCTTAGGAGGAAATACAGCAAAGATATATAGAGCTGAGCAAACCCCATTTATTTGTTGAATCATTTTATTGGAAACCGGTCGGCGAGGCTTGGGTTAGGCTCCTAGAAGTTCTGGAGGTTTAGTGAGGGTGGGTACTTCTATACCTCGTGTTACTTCCTGAGACAAATTGTTCTTTAGTAAACGAATTAGTTGAGCAACGGTGGATTTTAAGTCTTTACGGTGGACTACATTGTCGATGAGTCCGTGCTCCAATAAGAATTCCGCTGTTTGGAATTCATCAGGAAGC
>DUAA01000173.1:2741-3289 GCA_012961055.1 Nitrospinaceae bacterium | reverse complement strand
GTTTCATGCTGCAGAAGCTGATGTCAAAATGAAACAAATATGGGAGGTCAAAGAGATATCCTATCGTGGGCCTAACGGTGATAGTTATTTTTATGACGAAGATAGTGGAATCATTCAAGTCTAGATCAAAGGCAATAAAAAGTTAAGGCTCATTGTAATGCTTAACCTATTCCAGTGGGAGACAGAGAAATGAGAGTAGTCATCAATTCACCTAAGCCAGCTAAATACGGCCCTCACAGGATTTTAGCCGGTTATTCTGATTGGAATATACGTAGGGATTTTAGATGAGCTAGGGCAATCCTAAGGGTTTCTTTCGTTTTCCCCGCCAGATAATTCCCCCTTAAATCGAGCTTTTTTAATTTAGGAAAATTTTTTGAACCCGCCAGTGCTAGGGCACCCGCATCCCTGACTTCATTCCACCCCAACTGCAAAACCTCTAAATCTGGAAAGTTCAATGACTTAGCAAATTCCACGGTACCTTCATCAGAAAAGAAATTATGTTTCAGAATCAATGTTTTGAGTTTGGGGAATTTTTTGGACTGAGCCAG
>DUAA01000173.1:0-2548 GCA_012961055.1 Nitrospinaceae bacterium | reverse complement strand
GAAATAAGAAAGAACGTGAGAATTAATAAGAAAATCCACTTTCGTTTCTGCATTTGGAAGTTCAGTCCTCTGGGTTATTGGCCTCGGCGGCCCGAGCTTTAAGTTCTTCCCAGCTATTAATCAAATCCTCATCATCATCTTCCGAAATTTCTTCATAATAAAAATCTTTCAGATCATCCACATGAAGATGGCAAAGTCGAGTTCGGCATCTTGCTTTTTGCAGCGACTCTATCCCTTCTCTCCGAATTCGATTTGAAGTGATAAACAAATGCTTCAGCTTTGAAAGTATCTGCGATTCAGCAATAGCAATGGCACCCTCATCTTCAACAAGGTTCCCATATAGGCTGAGTTTTTTCAGGTTACTCATATAAGGAGATTCTGCAATCGCCTTGACCCCGTCATCGCTGATGACATTCCCATAAATATCAAGATCGGTAAGCTGCTTAAAATTTTCTGAGTTGGCTATTGCAGCGCACCCCTCGTCGCTAATATTGTTATTTGGTAGAATTAGTTTTTTTAACCTACGAAGGTTCATCGATTTGGACAACGTGATGGCCCCCTTGTCCCCAATTCCCTGGTTGCTCAAATCGAGATTTTTTTTATCTGGAGTCAAAAACTGCTTAATCAGGTATTCAACACTTGCCACAACGAATCACCTCTTAACTAATTAAATGAAATTTTACGGATTTGCAATTGTACCACATCCCTACTGCTTTATTCTCCAAGCATGATCTATCTAATAGAAGCCCAGAATCTGCCCCTTTCTTCACGAGGATGAAGAGGCAACTCATCTCACACACAGGAAGTTTCTTAGGGTTTCAAAAATCGGTCTTCAACCAAAGCGACTTCCTCATCCCGGGTATTCACTTTACCCGACACTCTTGCTTCACGAAGGGCATTAAAAACGGACTGAAAAACCGGGCCTGGTTCCATTCCCATTTTCACCAGATCATCTCCTGTCAACGTGGGCTCGGCCTTGCCTTGATATTGAGTGAAATAAATATTCGCATACTGATTGAGCCGGTCCGAGGAAGACAAGGCCAACAAATACAGTACTGCCTCGATAGAAAGATTGGCAAACGTATGATAGATCTCCTCCGGCTCCCAATCCTTTTTGGAGCTCAACCGTTTCAAGCTCACACGGCATTGCGCCCTATCCTTCTCCAATGAGCTTTTCATTCGAGTAGTCAATTGGAGCCTATCAGCTGCCTTTAAAAAAGCTTCGTCATCCAATGTATAAATCAGTCCCAGAAAATAAACCTGCCAGGCTTCCGGCTCTTTTCGAAGATTAATCATTGCTGCCCAGGAGAATATCGATTCCAATTTCTCAAGAATCTCAAGTTCTTTAGGATCTTTCAACATTTCCGGAGAAACGAAATGAAACAGATCAAGTTCCTGCATTCTACGAATGCAATCTACAGAATTCTTCTCCTTGAGAAGAAGTTTAATCTCGTTGAATAAACGTGTTCCACTCAAGGAATCGACCAGACGTTTTTTTATGGTATTCCGCACAAACGCCTCGGTCTGCTTACCCATTTTAAAACCAAATCTTTGTTCAAACCTTATAGCCCTGAATAACCTGCATGGATCTTCAATAAAACTCAAACTATGCAGGACATGGATTTCCTTGTTCTTTAAATCCCTTTCCCCATTAAAATAATCCATCAGGCAAAATGCATTGGCTCCCGTTAACTTAACCGCCATACTATTTATGGTGAAGTCACGCCGGAAAAGATCTGCTTTGATCGAACTTTTTTCCACTGTCGGCAAGGCACCGGGGTATTTATAATATTCCATTCGTGCAGTAGCAACATCTATACGATTTCCATCGGGGAAAATCACTACAGATGTCCCAAAATCTTCATGCGACTTGACCCTGCAACCAAATTCTTCCGCAAGACGGACCGCAAAGGGAATTCCTTCCCCCTCAACAACGATATCGATATCCTGATTTCGAATATTTAAAATCAGGTCTCTCACGAATCCTCCCACCACATAAATGGGTTTATCCTCAAGCTCCCCAATTTGGGCAATACGTTCAAGGAGCTTATAAACATCCTTATCCATTCTGTCCCGAACCAAACTCTTCAGACTCTTCTGAGCCACCACCTTGCCCATGAACTGATTTCTTGATGGATCCTGATGCATACACTTATGCATTACCCGTAGCAGGTCACCTCGACTCACCACACCAATCAATCTGTTCTCTGAATCGACCACAGGAATGAGTTTTTGTTTCTCCTCAATAATCAGAGGAATAACTGACTTGAAATAGGCATCGGGATTCGTGATCGAAAAATTGCTTATCATCAATTCTTCCGCCCGGTCCTCCTGCATAGAATGATGGATAGCTTTTTCCACAATTTGTCGAGTGATCAACCCCACAGGTTGTTCACCTGACAAAACAGGAAGCGTATTCAAATTATAAAGAGTCAGAATTTTTTCGACGGATTGAATGGTATCGTCCATATTCACTGCAATAGCGGGGGAATGCATGATATCTGCGATACGACTCAAAGGCTGCACAATGTTTTTTAGATGACTGATC
>DUAA01000172.1 GCA_012961055.1 Nitrospinaceae bacterium | reverse complement strand
ATGGTAGAGGGTGAGAAAAATGGAACTTGACCCAGTTTTTCCAAAGCGCCTTGATGATGAGGGATGGAACCATCTTTATCGGAAATAGCAAGGGTACCGTAGCGTGCCGTTTTTCGGCTTTGGGCTGCCCATTGGTATCGTAATCCAGAAATCACACCTGCGAGTGTGTTCATCATGGATTTTTTAACACGGTTAATATGGTTTCTATCTTCATCCGCGTGACCCGAATGACAATATAATTGTCCGCAGGATTTATCCACCACACTCAAGCTTGAAGGATTTCGTTTCCCCGTTCTGGCTTCGGGATCATAAATTAGGGTCGCGTGCGCCTGTTCTTTGTTAAGCGATTCGGGCTCTCCCCCGTGGCAGACCGAGCACCCAAATTCAGGGGGATGCCCAGGACTGATGTTGGCAATTCCCTCGTGACAGGTTATGCACCGCTCTACTTGGTGGTTCTTATATTCCGATACTTTAATCCAGGGATAGTCTGGTAATGTCCCATTGACATAAATTTCCTTGGATACCAGGTTCTGATTTATTCCCGGGGTTTGGGAGGCAGTTGATAAAGGTTCCTGCCAAAAGGGTAAGTTCATTTCACCTGCATAAACGGAACAGATACCTGTAACGGCGAGAAAAATAATGATGAGTCCTTTGCTTAGTTTTGACACAGTTTTAAGGAATGACGAGCGTGAAGTTATAAGTATGTTTGTTCATTTGTGTAAAAGGGAAGGATAAGTCATAAACCAGAGTTCCTGTTTAAGGAAGTCTGAAAGTGCAGTCAATTGGTTTCTGATTTGGTCAGGATCTTTTTCTTTTTCCACCTTCACGAAGGTCTCTCCAATGACAATGATGGATATAAAACCCTAGCCATCTCCAGACCTTTTCATGGACTGACCAGTACTCAGATTTTATCAAAACCCGAGAAGAGAAGCATTGAGTACTTTTTTTATGGTTGTTATAACCATTTGGAGGTTTTCCAGGTAGTTGGGTATCAGATCACGAAGGTCCGGGTCAACATGCGCAATATTTGACTATAGCCCTCTTGCCCCGCAGGGGTAAATCTAGAAAAATTCTGAATTACCACGTCGCTTAGCGGCTCGCGATGACGATCATTTAGAGTGGTTTTTAGTTATTTGGGAACAGCATGCCGAACTTTGACGCACGCAAAGGCCCCCTCGCTGGAGGGAATCAGTAAACCGGGTTGTGAAAATAGTATAGGGCATCGTCGTGGGGTCCTATGCTGTAATCAGGCAGGCTGGAGCACTGCTCAAGGGATATTTTCCACTTTGAACCTTCTTTGACAAACACATAATTACAAACGCTGTGTTGTCGTTCATCGGTATCGTTTGATTTGGAGGTTATGCTGATAATTTCATCCACCAGAACATAACCTACCTCTTTGCCTACTTGTCCACTGAGAACCTGACGCTGGACCTGGCAACTCATATCTCTGAAATCGGACATCATGTGACGATATGCCTTAACTCTGTTTTCCAACAAGGCACGTTTATCATCAACCATGATTACCAAGTTTTTAGCGTAATAATCTGGCAATTTTTCGGGTTGGGTACAGGTCAGTCCATCCAAATTTTTGAGAATGTTAGCGAGATTATTTGTTCCTGTTGCCAAAACTTGACCGCAGAATACCAGAGAAAATACTAAAACCGATCCTGTAATAAAGTTGCACTTTTTCATTATAAAATCTCCAAAAATTACCAGCGCCACTCGGCTTGGGGCCAATGAGCTATAAATTTAGTTTGCGGGCAAAGGTTCTTGCGACTCAACGAGTTTTTGCCCAATAATATATAAAGTAACCGCCCTCAATCTCCCTTATCAAAGGGAGTACAGTTTCCTGTGGCAATTAGGCTAGGGAAAATTTTGAAAATAAATTTCTACGGTTTCTCCATCCTGAGCCCAACCAAACGTTCCAGTTCCGGCAAAGGTGGTGATGATTCCATTGGTGTCCACCTTACGGATTCGGCTATTACCCATATCAGAAATATACAAATTACCCTTTGCATCGAAGGTGATTGCTGTTGGGCTTTTTAGCATCGCCTTGGTGGCAGGACCTCCATCGCCAAAAAATCCTTGGAGGCCTCTTCCTGCAACCGTCTCGATTTTTCCGTCTTTGGTGACTTTTCTCACGCGATGAGAGTTCATTCCTACGATATGGAGTTCTCCCGCGGGATTCACAGCTAGGTAGTCCATATTACGAATTCCCGCTTGCAAAGCTGGGCCGCCATCTCCTGAGTGTTCATGGTTACCGTTTCCCGCAACTGTGGTGATAATGCCCTTGGTATCTATTTTGCGGATCATGTTGTTTGCACCATCGGCAATATACAGGTTGCCTTCCTTATCGGTGACCAGAGCACTGGGATCGCGAAACGCTGCCTCGCTGGCCGGGCCGCCATCGCCGTAGTAGGCAGACTCACCTGTGCCAGCGATGGTGGTGATTATGCCCTGGGCAGAAACTTTGCGGATCTGGTGGTTGAGCCGGTCTGAGATAAACATATTGTCATTATGGTCAAAGGCGATATCGGAAAATGTGGTGATGATTGCCAGTTCACCGGTTTGAACCTTGCCTTTGTATTTACTCTTGGCGATAGAATCTAGGTAATGCTGGTCGACGGTTCCCAAAACCTTGCGCATGATTCCATTTTCATCAACTTTTCGAATGATGCTGGTAAATCCGCTGGGACTGACGATGAATATTTCTTCCTTACTATTTAGTTTCAGTGAGGTTGCCCCATAGATAGAAGCCTCCAGCGCGGTCATGCCATCGCCAATATTTCCCCGTATCCCATTTCCCGCGATCGTATTGATAATTCCCTCTGGGGAGACTTGGCGAATTCGGTAGTGACCCTTATCTGAAATAAGTAGGTTACCTTTTTTATCTATTTCGATTCCATGGGGAAAACTCAGCTTTGCCCCGTTAGCAGGGCCGCCATCTCCGGCAAATTTCTTTGCCCCATTTCCGGCAATGGTTTCGATACTTCCTCGTTTGGGGTCGACCCGGCGAATGCGATAATGGGATCGGTCAATAATAAGCAATTTACCGCCTTGATCCATAGTCACTCCGAAAGGCAGATATAAATTGGTGTCGCGAGCCACTTCAGAATCACCGTTATAATCCTGTTGCCCGGTTCCCGCTATGGTACGGATCATTCCCTGAGTATCCACGGCGCGGATGCGGTTATTATTTCGGTCGGCGATATACAGGATACCATTGTCATCTATCGCTACATCCGTTGGCCCGGCAATGCTGGCGCGATAAGCGGGACCGTTGTCACCCATGAA
>DUAA01000171.1 GCA_012961055.1 Nitrospinaceae bacterium | reverse complement strand
TCCAGTCTGAAGCTGTTCCCATGTCTGATAGCATCCTACCTATAAGCGATAACACGTCCACCTGGTCGTCATGTTTGCCAACAGGGAACCGCATCAACTCTTTTGCCGCCACCTCACCTGTCGTTTCATTGTCCGTTATCCCCCTACCTAGAACTCTATTGTTTGTCAGATAATCCTTATTGTGGGTAATAAACTAGATAGTTAGGACATTCCCGCTACTCATGCTATTATGTCTAAGTTTCAATAGGTTTGTTTATTTACAGATTAAGTTAGCATTTCTAGTTTCTCGCCCAGAGTAAACCTAAAAAGATTATTAGGCTTAATTGACCAAGTACTACCCGGTCTCCTCTCTAAGTGTTTTTCTGAAAGTTCTTACTTCACACCAACCCCATTTGGAATCATGGATGAAACTATCCGGTTATTTTGGATATGTATATTTCTGCTTAATGGGTTGAGCGCAAGCTACCTCTTTAGAGAGACAGGTATAAGTTTGAAAAGGCTTGGTCCGCAATTTAAAACCTGCTAAAAAATCAAAATATTATCCAGAATTTGATTCTGTGGTGGTCATTTTATTTTCCGTGAAAGGGCCAACCGTTAGACTGAGTCCTTTTGTTGCCCGAAACCCTTTAGATGGAAACACCTTTAAACTTTACCTTATGATTTCTCTATCACTCTCCTATTTAAAACATAACTGGCTGGGCAATATGCGCAATGATTTGCTTGCAGGCATGGTTGTTGCGCTGGCCCTCATTCCTGAAGCGATCGCCTTTTCTATCATTGCTGGGGTTGACCCCCAGGTAGGCTTGTATGCTTCATTCTGCATCACTGTTGTTATTGCTTTTATCGGTGGCCGTTCCGGTATGATCTCCGCCGCAACAGGCGCTATGGCACTTGTCATGGTTTCACTGGTAAAAGAATATGGACTCGAGTACCTTCTTGCGGCAACTATCCTAACAGGAGTTTTGCAAATCTTTGCGGGATTTTTAAGGTTAGGGTCTCTCATGCGGTTTGTATCGCGTTCTGTCGTGACAGGTTTTGTCAATGCCTTAGCCATTCTAATTTTCATGGCACAACTGCCCGAATTCAAAGGCGCGGGAATTCAAATGTACGGCATGGTCGCTCTCGGGCTGGCAATTATTTATATCTTGCCGCGTTTCACAAAGGCTGTGCCATCGCCGCTGATCAGCATCATAACCATCACAGCAATCAGTATTTATTTTGGAATGGATTTGCGCACGGTAGGAGATATGGGAGAGCTTCCTTCCACCTTCCCAGTTTTTCTTTTACCAGACATACCGCTTAACCTGAATACTTTGCAGATTATTTTCCCCTACTCGCTGACGCTGATGGCTGTAGGTTTGCTGGAGTCACTCATGACGGCAACCATTGTCGATGACCTAACGGATACGCAGAGCAACAAAAATCGCGAATGTACAGGACAGGGTGTTGCCAACATAGTATCCGGTTTTTTTGGGGGCATGGCAGGCTGTGCGATGATCGGACAATCGGTAATTAATATTAAGTCAGGTGGAAGAGGTCGCCTGTCGACACTTTTTTCTGGACTTTTTCTATTGTTCCTCCTTTTGGTTTTAGGCGAATGGGTAAGTAAGATTCCTATGGCAGCTCTCGTTGCTGTCATGATAATGGTTTCAATTGGGACATTTAGTTGGTCTTCTTTTAAAAATCTAAAAACACACCCAAAAACGTCTAGCCTTGTCATGATAAGCACTGTTATTGTCGTCGTCATAACACATAATTTAGCACTCGGTGTTTTTGTGGGTGTCTTGACGAGCTCGCTATTTTTTGCTCGCAGAGTATCGCGATTACTAAAAATCAAATCACACCTCTCTGAAGATAAAGAAAAGCGCACCTACAATATTTATGGGCAGGTATTTTTTGCTTCCGCTGACACATTTTCTAATTCCTTTGATTTCAAGGAAGTTGTTCAGCATGTGACTATAAATCTCAGCGAAACTCATTTTTGGGACTTATCTGCCGTTGGCGCTCTTGATAAAGTTGTCATGAAATTTCGTCGTGAGGGCACTGCAGTTCATCTAATTGGCATGAACAAGGCGAGTGCTACAATTGTTGACCGTCTAGGGGTGTATGATAAACCGAATGCGCTTGAGCTCACACCTGTACATTAAGAGAGAGAATTAAATGATGAAATTATTAGTATGCATTGATGGTTCCATTTACGCAGATAGTCTCTGCACCCATGCGGCATGGGTTGCCAAACACCTAAATGCTGAAATTGATCTTCTCCATGTTTTGCGCCGTCCTTCAGACTATCAGGCGCCGACAGATCATACCGGCTTAATGGGCCTTGAAGCACGTAGCCATCTTATGGAAGAATTAACACGAGTGGATGAAGAACGGGGTCGTTTTGACCAGAAAAAAGGGAAATATATTCTTGAATATGGTGCCAAAATCCTGAAAAAAGCTGGCGCCAAAACAATAAACCTTCTCCATCAGCGTGGTAGCTTAGTTGAAGCAGTTCAAGAATATGAAGATTCTGTCGATATAATATTTATGGGTAAGCGTGGCGAACACGCTGACAGAAGTTCCCTTTTTCTTGGCTCAAACCTAGAAAAAGTTGCACGCTCCATCCACAAGCCTCTCTTTATTAGCTCTACCATTGTACGTCCGATCAAACGCTTTTTGATTGCCTATGATGGTAAAGACAGTGTGCATAAAGCGATCAATTATATTGCCGAACATTCCTTGCTGCAAAAAGATTTAGAGTGCCATTTGCTGGTAGTTGAACGTGTGCGGGGTGACATCGAAACTTCGCAAGCCGAACAAACTTTGCGTAAAGCAGGATTTTCTGTTCTGCTCACGACAGAGCAAAGCCATCAGGCCGACCAGGTAATATCTTCTTACGTGGTAAACAAAAAAATTGATCTACTGGTTACAGGTGCATACAGCCATTCGCGCATGCACAGTCTCTTGCTCGGAAGTACAACTGCTTCACTGATCAAAGCTTGTAAAATACCGCTGTTATTGTTCCGATAAGAAGCCTAGGTTTCTTTGCCAATTCTTTCTGGCTGGGTGAGGGTTGCTTCTTAGTCTAGATAGCTCGGGCTTAGATAGCCTGATGAAGGTTAATGATCAGGGTTTCCATAGCCCCATCACGTTGCGCGCTGGACTTGAGAATTCGATCTGTCTTAACCAATTCGACGTGACATTTTCGGAGTTGTTGGTTACTAAATTTGCTAGCATATTTCAGTGATTTTTCTACGGCAAATGGATGTGCCCCTATCTTCTTGGCAATCTGGTTTGAAGGAACACCCTGCGCTTGG
>DUAA01000170.1:19414-20034 GCA_012961055.1 Nitrospinaceae bacterium | reverse complement strand
TTATCAAATAAACAATTAAAATCAGCGATTAAATCTTTGGCAAATCCACGATCGCTGCCTAGTTAGCATTAAAGAGAATCTAGAAGGTTATAGAGTTACCTTCACTCGTCTGCTAACGCGGCTAGTTTTTATTGTAAGGGGCCACCTCAATTTCAGAACTGGGTCCGTCCATCGAGGCGGGTCATCACTTCCACACCCGATTCTGTAACACAGAGCGTGTGTTCAAATTGGGCAGAGAGACTACTATCCTCAGTCACAGCAGTCCACTTATCAGAAAGAATTTTTAAATTTGGTTTTCCCATATTGAGCATGGGCTCTATGGTAAACACCATCCCTTTTTTTATCTCCAGTCCTTCACCATAATTCCCATAATGTAAAACCTGAGGTTCCTCATGGAAGTTTTTTCCAATTCCATGCCCACAAAATTCACGCACCACAGAATATCCATGGCCTTCGGCAAACTGCTGAATCGTCGCTCCAATATCACCCATCCGCGCTCCGGGTTTAACGCAATCAATTCCCTTCTGTAAAGATTCCCTGCAGACATCAACCAGTTTTTCAGCTTTTTTACGAGGTGAACCGACGAAAAACGTTCGGCTGGTATCGCCATGGAACCCATT
>DUAA01000170.1:10030-19312 GCA_012961055.1 Nitrospinaceae bacterium | reverse complement strand
TTTGGAAACCCTCGATAGTTCAATGGCGAGGGAACAGCCCCATGGGACGTAATATAATCGTGGCAAATCTGGTCCAGCCTTTCAGTGGTCACACCAGGTTTCACATATGGCTCAATCATTACCAGGACTTCTGCCGCAAGACGGCAACTTTCCTTCATGGTCCTTATTTCTTCATCTGTTTTAAAATGAATCATTGGAATAACCGAACTCCTTTATGAACTGACTCTTGTCTCTCCAGTTGGCTTTCACTTTCACGAACAATTTCAAAAACACTTTAGCACCCAGACGTTTTTCTAGTTCCTGACGTGCTTGCTTTCCGATATTTTTTAGCATACTTCCTCTCTCGCCAATCAATATTTTTTTCTGAGAGCCCTTCTCAGCATAAACCGTAGCATCGATCTGTATAACCCCATTTTCCTGTTCAAACATGTCTTCCACCACCACCGCTACTGAATGTGGCACTTCAAACCGGGTGAGGTTTAAAATCTTCTCACGAATGATTTCACCAAAAAGGAAAGTTTCTGGACAATCCGTCACCATTTCCTTGGGAAAATATTGAGGTCCTTCCGGCAGGTAGTTTAAAATCAAACTCTTTAATGAATCCAGTCCATCTCGCTTAAGTGCCGAAATGGGAATTATTTCCTCAAATAAAGATTTTCGGTTCATCTCATCCATCAACGTTAGAAGCACAGGCTTTTCAACCAAGTCTATTTTTTTAACTCCCCGCATGGCATTTAAAACAAATTCATCATCACCGCAAAATCCCGCATCAGCAGAGAACATCACAAGAATCAGGTCCACGTCCGAGAAAGTGCTGATGCTTGTTCGCACCATCATTTCGTTCAGGGTCCTATCTGACTGATGAATTCCAGGTGTATCCACGAGGATAATCTGTGCGTTTGGCAAATGCAAAACGCCGGTAATTTTGTTCCGCGTGGTCTGGGGCCGTCGGGAAGTCACTGCTATTTTTTGCATCATTAATCGATTTAAAAGCGTGGACTTACCTACATTGGGCCGACCAATTATGCTGGCATAACCCGACTTGAATACATCTACCATAATTATTTTTCGCTATTGTATGGAGTTGGACATCATAATAATTCGCAAAAATCCCAAGGTGTAAGCTAAAATCTGTTAAGGATACCTAACAAACCCTTGTATTTTCTCAATCATACCATGAACGGATTATATATTCACATTCCCTACTGCCTGCACAAATGCGGCTATTGCGATTTTAATTCCCATCCGGAAAATATAGAGGAATCGGAAGTTTATGTTACAGCTCTCTTATCGGAGATTGAGTATTACGCACCAATACAGACTGATCACTCAGTCCCAACAGTATTTTTTGGAGGTGGCACCCCCACCCTTTTACCTCCAGACCAGTTGGATAAAATACTCAGAAGAGTGAAGGATCTTTTCAACCTCACCGAATATTGTGAAATTAGCATCGAAGCCAACCCGGCGACCATTAAACGAGAGACGCTAGAACAAATCCGCGGTTCAGGATTCAACCGCATCAGCATAGGCGTGCAATCCTTTGATGCGGATGAGTTGAAACTTTTAGAACGGGTACACAACGAAGAAGAGATCCACACCACAGTAAATCGGGCGCGCCTGGCAGGGTTTGACAATCTCTCTCTCGATTTAATGTCCGGTCTCCCCGGCCAATCCCCGAAAAAATGGAAGTCTCACTTACAGCAGGCTCTCGAAAAAAATCCTAACCATATCTCAGCCTACGGTTTGACGATTGAACCCGCAACCTCTTTTTATAAATTGCAGAAGCATGGCCTCCTTACGCTTCCTCCGGAAGACACCCAACTGGAAATGTTCACGACCACCATTGAAACTTTGCAATCCGCTGGTTATGAGCAATATGAGATTTCAAATTTTGCCCGACCCGGTTTCGAGTGCAAGCACAACCTCAATTATTGGGATAATGGGGAATACCTCGGCCTTGGGGCCGGTGCCTCATCCTATATAGGTGGAGAGCGGTCTAAGAATATCAATCTGCCCTCCCGCTACATCCGTGCGATTCAGGAAAAAGGATGTGCGGTGGAATCAAAAGAAAAGCTCGACCTTCTGCATGCCATGGGCGAGACCATTATGCTTGGGCTTCGTCGCTTGAAAGGCATCCATATTGCTGAATTTGAAACCCGATTTCAAATTTCCTTTAAAAAAGTTTACGGTAACGTGATCAACTCCTTACTCAACGACGAACTGATCACTCTCAATCACAATCGAATGGCCCTGTCGCAAAAAGGAATTTACCTCGCTGACTCCGTCATTATAAAATTTTTAGGTTAATACTATATGAAAGATTCTGCATTCAAAAAACTAACCGAAATTGTCGACACCTTAATGAGCGAAAACGGCTGCCCCTGGGATAAGGTGCAAACCCGCGAAAGCCTGAAACCCTTTTTGGTTGAGGAAGTCTACGAAACACTCGAAGCTCTGGATCGCAATAACCCAGAAGAAATCAAAGACGAACTGGGAGACCTACTTTACCAGATTTTATTTCACGCAAAAATCTCTGAGAACCGAGGTGAGTTCAATATCCAGGACGTGGTGCAATGCATCAGCGAAAAAATGGTCCGCCGCCATCCGCATGTATTTCAAGAAGGAAAACTTGAAACCCCCGATGAGGTGGTAACGCAATGGGAAGAAATCAAAAAGCAGGAAAAAATCAGCGCAAATAGAAAATCAGCACTGGATGGAGTTCCCAAACACTTACCTGGACTCCTCCGTGCACAAAAACTTCAAAAGAAAGCCGCCAAACAAGGGTTCGACTGGGATGAAATCACCTCCGTCTTCGACAAACTCGATGAAGAAGTCGCAGAGTTCAAGGAAGCCATACTTTCAGGAAAAGAAACCAATATTCAAGCAGAACTGGGTGACATCTTATTCGTGTTGGTCAATATCGCCAAATTCAAAAAAATAGATGCCGAAGAAGCTCTGCGCACCACCAATAACAAATTCATCCAACGCTTTCAATACATCGAACAACAAGTCGCAAAGCAAGGCAAAGAACTGAAAGATACTCCCCTCATTGAACTAGAACAATACTGGCAAGAAGCCAAAGGAACTAGCGCCTCCAACTAACAGTTCGGTGCCCGTTAAACAATCAATGTTGTTACCCCTTCAAATGTATCTGCAATATCTAACCTAATCAAAAAATAAGGTCCTACGAATATATTAAGTATATCCAACACGAAGAAACTAAGGAAATGGAACAAATGACAACTAAAGACATTTCTAATGAAGCGGCAAGAAAAGTATTATGGGCGGCGACAAAGTTGATCCAGAAGATATTCTTTCAGAATTCTTTTTTTTGTATAACAAATTACCCTGAATTAGCTGAAACTAAAACTCTTTTATGAGGGGTAAACCCTGCCCCGCCACTCGGTACGGGAAAAAACCAGCACCTGGATCATGGAGTTCATCATGATGGCTGCCATTACCACAGCGCCTATCGGGAACAGACAGGCATTTATCCTGTCCAATCCCAATTCATCGCAGGTTTTAATCGCCGCGGCAGAAACCATCAGTGCTCCGATTAGGGCGAGTCCTGTCCACAACACACCGGTTCCAGCCATCACGTTCCAGATCAGAATCAGATAAGGGGTCAACAAAAAAGTGAGCACCACGAACAAAAAATATAAGGCACGGGTCACCGACCTGTTCATAGCCAGGAACATATTCTTCCGCCAGCCTACCCAGATTTCCCGAAACCCAAAATACATGCGGATGGAAATCAGTTGTTTGGCATCGGCAACAAGAAGCTTGAATCCATGTTTTTTTATCCGCTTAGCGATCAACACATCTTCCAGAACATCTGCCTTACCACTCTCGTGTCCGCCGATAGCTTCGTAAACCGAACGTTTTAACATGAGAAACACCCCGAATCCCATTGCGCTTTTGTGGTCCGGATCATTTACATTTTTAAAGCGTGTTAAAGAAGCAATGAACCCAAATATCACCGGCTGCACCGCCCTCTCCCAAAACGAACCAAACTCTGATTTGGGCATCAACGTTAACGCATCTAATTTACGTTCCCGCATGGTATTAACAGCGGTACGCAACGCATGCGGTTCAAAAACAGGATCGGCATCGGTAAATAAAAGTATATCGCCCTTTGCCTTCTTAAAAGCCTGATACAGAGCAAACGGCTTTCCCAACCATCCATTAGGAAGATCATCTCCTTCCAGCGCGATCAATCGGGAATTTTTTTCTGCCAAATTTCGAATCACTTCACCCGTCGAATCGGTCGAGTGGTCGTTCACCGCAATCACTTCAAACTGAGGGTAATCTTGCTTTAAAAGAGATTCCAGACAAATTCCAATACCACGCTCTTCATTTCGCGCCGGAACACATACTGAAATCATCGGCAGGTCATCCAATGCATGGGAAACAGGGTCTAGGCGAACCAGATAAATTATATTCACAGTCAGGTAAACAATTACACCCGAAATTAAAATAAATTGTAGTAATGTCAATATAAGTAACAAGAGCCCTTCCCTTTTATTGAAGTGAAACCATTTAATAATGTCTGTTTATAATAAAACAAACCTAACTTGCCCCTAAACGGAATATTAAAACCAGAAAAAATAAAAATCGGATCAAGCCGAAATTATTTGATATGCTAAGAGTAGGCGAGCAAATGTAAAAAATATTTTTCCCTCACCTAAAGGGTTACCAGAAAATCAATCAATCTGCTGGCACCTCCTGTTTCCTGCTTCAGGCAGTCATGACTTGCGGAGCCATTTTCTGCGGATTGTTCGTTTTTGAGTATGACAGAAAAAAGCAGAAAATATTTCATCGACCCATACACGAATCGACGCAATACAAGTACCATGACAAAAACGAAAACCTCAATAATTATTTTCATTCTGGTTCTTACCGTAGCAAGTCCTGCGGTGTCTCTTTGCATCAAAAATGAGAGAGCCAATTTAAGAAAAGGTCCTGGCACGAACTACGAAAAACGCTGGGAGGTTTTCAAATACATGCCCTTTAAACTTTTAAGAACCAAAAATAACTGGAAACAGGTGCAAGATTTAGATGGCGATGAATACTGGGTCCACGCTCCCCTCACCACTCAGAAATATAAATGCGCGGTTATAAAAAACGATCAAACCAATCTTAGGGAGGGTCCCGGCACCAAATTCCCAAAAGTAAGTTGGGCACCTATGGACAAGTTTTTTTCCATGAAAGTTCTAAAAGTAAAAGATAATTGGGTTCAAATCGAAGATGCAGCAGGCGATAAAGCTTGGATATACAGACCCCTCATCTGGATTCAATAACTCCACGATCGAGTGCCGAAAGATCTGCACCTTAATTAGGGCAAGAACTACAACTTACTCTACGCTTCTTCCTTTTTGTCACCCATAAAAACTCTTTATTTTTTTCCGATCAATTTGATAATCAGGGTTTTTCCCTGATTTAAATTTTGTGTTCATGATCGGAGACAACTTTAAACAAAGTAGATTTGGAAAGAAAATAGGAATTCACGCTCTGAAAACTACACCCAAATTAAAAACATAATAATCCAATCCCACAACTAGGCGTGGGACCAGTATGTAATCACTTTATATTGCTATTTCTATTTGGCACCACCCAGAGTGGGAATGCGGATTTTGAAGCAGGAACCAACGCTAAGTTTGCTTTCTACATCGATCCTACCTTTGTGAGCTTCGGCAATATACTTGCAGATACTGAGTCCGAGGCCGCTACCCCCTTCGTCTCGTGACCTAGCTTTATCTACTCGGTAAAACCTATTAAAAATAGATGGCAGGTCGTTTTTGGGTATTCCAATACCCGTATCCTGTATCGATAGCAGGGCAAACTCACCCTCATCACGTAAAGAAACTTTCAACTCTCCTCTGAGCTGGGTGTATTTGATACCATTGTGAAGAATATTCCAAATCATTTGTCGAAGCCGTACTTCATCTCCATTAATTTTCACAGATTCAAGGCACGCAATAATAATACGGATATCTTTTTCGCCGGCTAACACTTCAGCGTGTTTACAAACTTCGTCAACCAGGTCGCGGAGATCCATCCGTTTGCAATTTAAGAGAATCTGATTCTCATCTGATTTGGAAAGAATGAACAAGTCTTCTAGGACTTTTGACATATAGTTGATCTCTTCAAGATTACTGACAATCACGTCCTGATACTCTTCGAGTTCACGCGGTTTGCTCAATACCAGTTCATTCTGGCCTTTCAAAACTGTAAGTGGCGTTCTCAACTCATGCGAAGCATCACTACTAAATTGGCGCATTTGGACAAAAGAATTTTCCAGGCGATCCATCATCTCATTAAAGGTAAGTGTCAACTGGCCAAGCTCGTCCTGAATTTTTAGCACTGGCATGCGCTGACTCAACTCACGACCTTTGCCAATATTTCGAGCAGTTTGAATGATTTTGGAGATCGGTTTTAAAGCCCGCCGAGCCATGAACCGTGCAAACAACGCTGCCAGAACAAGTACAGAGGGGACAGCCGCAAACAGGAGAATCCTTAGATTTTTTAGAGTTCCCTGTACCGCATCCAAGGAAGTCCCTACCTGTACTAGGTTGGCCAATTTTTTTTCGATAATGATGGGCATGGTGATGACCCGAATGGGGTGTTTGCCATCCACCAGAAATGTTTCGTAGGTGTTGTTCCCCTTTAGGGCATCAGCATAAGCCACTTCGGATAATGGGAACTGAGAAGCATTGATGTTGCTGGATCGGGACCCCACATTGCCAGAACCATCATAGATACGATAAAATTTATTGAGGTTCCGCACTTCTAGAAACTCCTCAAAAATTTGATCGAGTCCGGGCACGGGAGAACGATATCTCATTCTCGCAGAGGTGGCAACAACCGTAGCCGAAACAGCCAAAGAGTTGTCGACACTTTCGTAAAGTCTTTTGGAAAGAAAGTAGTCAAGAAAAATGCTGAATATAACAAGGATGGCGCCCAATAATGTGACGTACCAAGCCGTCAATCTGGACCGAATGGATTTGAAAGCCATGGCTATTCTTTCATTACGTATCCTACGCCCCGAAGGGTATGCAAAAGTTTTTGCGAGTAATTTTTATCAATTTTTTTTCTCAAATGGTTGACGTAAACATCGATCACATTGGTAAACGTATCAAAGTTATAATCCCATACATGTTCGGCGATCATCGTTCGGGTCAACACTTTCCCTTGATTTCGCATGAAATATTCGAGAAGGCTGTATTCTTTCCCGGTGAGTTCGATTTCTTCATTTTCACGTTTCACCTTGTGGCTGACAAGATCCAGAGTCAAGTCAGCGATCCCCAATGTCGTCTGGACTTCGGCTTTCCCTCTTCTAAACAGGACACGAATTCTGGCCAAAAGTTCTGAAAATGCAAATGGCTTGGTTAGGTAATCGTCGGCTCCTTTGTTGAGCCCTGCGACTTTATCTTCAACAGAATCTTTAGCTGTAAGGAGGAGAATGGACGTTTCGACTTTCTTTTCTCTCAGGATCGATAAAACTTCCAGCCCGTTAATTTTTGGAAGCATGAGGTCCAGAATGATTAGGTCATACTGATTCTGCTCGCCGAAGAGTAGTCCCTCTTCCCCATCGACCGCAACATCCACTGCGTACGTTTCCTCTTCAAGACCTTTCTTTATGAAAGCAGCAACTTTTTTTTCATCTTCTACAATCAAAATACGCATTTAGCCATCCCACTTCTTTTGTACTTTGTGAAGTTCTATCTCTCCTTTCAACATTTCAACATGCTTTTCACAATCTTTTTGGATCGCGGAATACATGGCTCTGCAACTTTCATCGTTGGCGTCAATCATAGCCTGTTTACATATCTTCACTGCCTCCTCAGAGCTTTCTAAGGCCTTTAAAATATTATCATTAAATTTTTTACTCATTTATCAACCCTAAACGACAATTGTTTCCCTGGTTATTCTATCACTAATTGCCAGTCGTTGAAGTACCAATACAACCTTTCCACCCACTCTCATGGGAGGAAATAAGTAAAAACCGGTCAGACAAAAGCAAATTATTACTTGCCAGAAAAATTAATTCGATATTGGCCCCGCGCCTAGTGACCATCGCTTCTTTCAGTCAATTCTCGGTTAAAAAGGAGTTTGATTAAAACAATTCCTAATGCTGCCCCTATAATAGGTAAAGCGTTTATCAACTCAAGAAAGTATTCTCCCAAAAAGCCGAAGTTATTGATAAGATAAGTAGCAAACTTCACTCCAGATTGGTCCAACCAATAAAAAATAAGATTGATCCCCATTCCGCAAACAAAACCTATAAAAGCCCCAAAGCCATAATATGCATATTTCATGAATGAACCCTACTGACTGATAAATAACATTCGCTTCGATTCAACTGGCAAAAACTGTGAAATTTGGATTACTATGGTAAAAATACTAAGCCTTATTATACATACTTCTTAGCTCCAAACTTTAATCTTTAGAGAATGAAATGAGACTAGCCAATAAAACAGCCATCATTACTGGCGGAGGATCGGGAATAGGCGAAGCCTGCGCCCAGGCCTTTTATCGGGAAGGCGCCAATGTCGTTTTATTTGGTCGAAGAAAACAGAGGCTGGAGGAAACGGCCCAAAAGCTGGGTTCTAAAGCTCTGACAGTTCAGGGGGATATGACTAGACGTGAAGACCTCGATCGGTTGGTTCAGGAAACTCTGAATACATGTAATCGCATCGACATACTGGTCAACAATGCGGGTATCTTCAAAGGAGCTCCCCTACACGAGATTTCTAATGATCAGTATGATGAAATGATGAACGTGAATGTGAAAGCAGCTTTTCAGTTGACCCAAAAGGTGCTTCCGGTGATGATGCAGCAAAAACATGGGAGTATCATTCATATTAGCTCCATCCTCGGTATCATCGCCGTGCCTCAGGTAGCGACTTACAATATCTCCAAAGGAGCTTTGAACCAGTTCAGCCGGTCCATAGCAGTTGAATATGGCAGTTATTCCATCCGTTCCAACTCAGTTTGTCCCGGCCTGATAAAAACAGATATGACCTCCGACCTCATGAACGATGAAGCGCTGATGCAGGAGTGGAGCAAGGATTACCCAATAGGCCGATTTGGGACACCGGAAGATGTGGCAAATGCCTGCCTCTTTTTAGCCAGCGATGAATCTTCTTTTGTTACGGGCACGGTGCTTCCAGTAGATGGTGGTTTCACAGCTCATTAATGACAGAGCTTGACGGGGGCCCTCCGAGTGATTAAAATCAGAATCAATTGAAAAACCTCAGGAAATTCCAGCTTAACCCATAT
>DUAA01000170.1:0-9952 GCA_012961055.1 Nitrospinaceae bacterium | reverse complement strand
TGGAAGTTCATGTCCAAATCAAAACTAAAACAAAAATATTTTGTTCCTGTTCTACAGAGTTCGGTACTCCCTCGAATGAAAATACTTGCCCGGTTTGTTTGGGAATGCCGGGAGTCCTTCCAGTTTTAAACAAACGTTTTCTCGAATCCTCGATGCGGGCTTGCCTAGCAACCCACTGCACGATAGAGCCCATGAATCGCTTCGCCAGGAAAAACTATTTTTATCCCGACCTTCCCAAGGGCTATCAAATTTCCCAATTCGAACTTCCTCTGGGAACAAAGGGATACATTAATATCAATGTTAACGGCACTAAAAAACGGATTGGCTTGACTCGCATTCATATGGAAGAAGATGCGGGAAAATTGATTCACGGGATAAATCTGGGCAGTCCGGGAAAAAGCTATGTGGACTTTAATCGTACCGGTGTTCCTCTTTGTGAAGTAGTTAGTGAACCCGATATGCGTTCTGCCGAGGAGGCACGAGCTTATTTGACCGAACTAAAAACCATATTGGAATACACCGAAGTCAGCGACTGCAATATGGAAAAGGGTAGCCTGCGTTGCGATGCAAACGTTTCAATTCGACCTTTTGGGCAAAAAGAGTTTGGAACCCGAGCAGAATTGAAAAACCTCAACTCTTTTAAATTCATTCAAAAAGCCATTGAGTATGAAGTGGACAGGCAGACTAAAATTTTGGATCAGGGTGAGACGGTAAAACAAGAAACCCGTCTTTATGACTCAGACAGAAATGAAACACTTCCCATGCGCAGCAAAGAGGAGGCGCACGATTACCGCTATTTCCCCGATCCAGATCTCGTTCCCATTGTAATTAATGAAGATTGGGTAGCAGAACTACAGAATACCATGCTTGAACTACCCGAACAAAAACGGGAACGCTTCATAAAGAGCTACGGAATTCCTGAATACGACGTTGGGGTTTTAACTTCATCAAAACACCTTGCAGACTATTTCGAACAATGTGCAAGCTTGTTTCCCCACCCTAAAATTATTAGCAACTGGTTAATGGGAGACTTATTACGGGAATTAAAAAAGGATGGAAAAAATATTGCAGATTGTCCCGTATCTCCCTCTGCGCTAGTTGATCTACTTAAGCTGATTAATTCGGGAACGATAAGCGGTAAAATCGCAAAAGTTGTTCTTGAGGAAATGTATCAAACACAACAATTGCCGGACAGTATTATTGAGAAAAAAGGACTAAAACAAATCACCGATAGTTCTGCTATAGAAAAAATCGTAGACCAAATAATTGAATCCAACCCAAGTCAAGTGGAAGAATTTAAAGGCGGAAAAGAAAAAGTTATTGGCTATCTGGTAGGCCAAGTTATGCAAGCCAGCAAAGGAAAAGCCAACCCGAGCATGGTCAACAAATTACTAAAAGAAAAAATGAGTATCTAATGAAACACCTCTTGTATCCATCAAAAAAACCAAGCTATATATCTGTCCTCTCAATACTAGGGCTATTTCTACTACTGGGAACCCAGAGTTCCAGCGTTTATGCAATTCCAATCGTATCCGAAGACAAACGCTTTTTAGATAACGGCGATGGTACGATCACCGACACCAAAACCGAGCTGATGTGGATGAAAAAAGATTCATACCTTCACTTCGGGCACTGGCTTAACTGGTATGAGGTCCATGATTACATAAAGAAACTAAACGATGAAGAGTTTGCCTTCTACAGCGACTGGAAGTTACCTACGACAGAAGAACTAAAAACCCTCTACGAACGAGAAAAATTAAACAGTTCCCAGCTTGGAAGAGAAATGAAAATTCATATAGATCCTGTATTTGCGAAAAAAGGAAGTGGATCAATATGGTCAAGTGATGAAAATGGTCGCTACAATGCACTTGGAGTCGTTTTCAACACAAATGTGATTTTCAACAGCAATAAGAGATCGCGATCAAGAAAAGCAACACGGGCCGTACGAGTTAATTGAAATAACCACCCTCATTCACACAAAAACCTAAAAAATGACCTCATTAAATAAATTATCTTTATTAACTCTTTTATTCATCGCAGCCGTTTTACCAACTCCGGCAACTGCGACCTACCCTTCACCCAATATCGCTCACTGGAGTCTTGGCATCTCCGATGAAAGAAATGATCCTGACTATCAGAAGATCCGGGATTTCGTATCACAACAACATTTTGGTGAAGCCCTTGTAATTCTTGATGAAAAAATTACCAAGCAGCCTAAAGAAGCTACGCCACAAATTTTAAAAGCACTTATTTTAAATGAAAAAGGTGAACCGAAGCAGGCTCTGAATTTTTTATTGACGGGGTTTAAAATGGAGCGCCAGCATCCCGCCCTCCATTTCGCCTTCTGTCAGATTCACCGCAAGCTTGGCAACGGATTAATATCGGAAAATGCCTGTATTATAGCTGCTCAACAACATATTAATGACCCCTTGACACATTATGAATTTGCGCTGACCTTGATGGCTAAAGGCAAAGCAAAAGAAGCTGATAAGGAATTGGCAAAAAGCATCAGACTCGATCCTAAAAACGCAAAATACCTTTATGAAAGAGGAATGATATTAAATTATTTAAACAATCATGATGAGGCCGAAAAATCTTTCAAGCAAGCGTTATCTCTGGACAAAGATAATATTGAAGCAGCTTACCAGCTGGCTTACCTTTACGCCACTCGAAACAATAAGGAGCTATCGTTAACCTACATCAATCAAATCCTAGACAATCATCGAGATAAACCCAGGGCAAAATCAGCAAAACTTCTAAAAGAATATATCTATAAGAATGCCACAGAAAAATTACCCGTGAAAGTCATCCCCGGACAGTATCATTTGGACCGATCCAAATCCCTTTACCAATCCAAACAATTTGGATTGTCTATCATTGAAGCAGAGACAGCGGCCCGAATAAGCCCCAACGACCTTAGAGTCCAAGAAATTCTTGTTGGAATTCACAGTATATTCTTGCGATTAGAAATGGCCGAAAAATCTGTCGAGCATTTTATTGAAATTGCAAAGGATGATAAAAAACTCAAGAGCCGAGGGTATCAGGAGTGGGCAGACATTGCCGTCCTGCGTGGTCAATTGATTAAGGCCAGAGAGCTTTATGAAAAAGCTAAAAAACTAGGTGATCCTAATGGCATTGCTAAAATCTCACTTGATGAACTCCCTGAAGACAAAAATTCAACTGACCAACAACCCCTCAACCCTAATGTGCTATTCATCGATCCCATCGAAGCACTGAATAGAAAAGGGGAAGTTTTTTCTCAATTCGGAATGTACGAACGGGCACTGGGAATTTATTCCATGATTTTGAGAATGGATCCCTCCAACCTTACAGCGTTACTCAACACGGCCAACACTAACTACAACAAAAAAAAATACAACAGGACAATCACTATTCTGGAAAGATTATTTGTTATCCACCGCAACCACAAACATATTGTCGCCCACAGGCTATTATTAGCCAGAGCTTATGTAATGAAGGGGGACTTGGGGGATGGTGTCAGAAATCTTGCAATTGTTTTAAAAATGAATCCGGATGTAAAAAAACTAATTGTCTCGGACCCTGTATTTAAAAAACTACTGAACTTGGAATCTTTCACTTCCTTAATCAAGTAATCCTAGCGCGTTGATCATCCCCCTCCTCTCGCATGGACCCCCATTTGGGCGCTCGAGCGACAAAAAGTAACGTTTGACATTAAATTTTTGTTCCTGTTTAATGCCTCGGAATATCAAATATTTTTTATACACAAAGTCTCCATTGCACCACATTAAAGGAGCCCTGAAGTTATGAGAGGCCAACGTAAAATTAAACGTTCCAGTGTCTATTATATTTCCATAGTTTTTCTTACCTTAAGTCTATTCTCAATTCAAACTCAAGCCCATGCAGCGGATATGTGCGTTGACGGATTGAGGGATTTACAAGGCAGCCAGGGAGTTATTCAAGACAAAGGCGGAATATGGGGGTATCTTGAAAAATCCTCCAGCCTCAGAGACAAATCAATATTAGGGCTCCAAATTGACGGCAAACTCCAACGTTTGATTGTTTCTTTTGAAGGTCTATGCGAAGAAGGTAAAACTCCTACTCCAAAGCTTTATAATTTAATTCTAAATTTGATTGGGGATACCAGAATGATTTTTAATAGAGACCCTGATCGACAACCCAAAGAAAAAATCTTGGAAAAACTGAATGGCTTAAATAAAAATATTTCTGATTTACTTGCTCAATTACCTAACTGAAAAATCATGGCTGGATTAAAAGAAGGGAATAAAGCGCCAGACTTTACCGCGATTGACCAAGACGGGAAAAAGGTCAAACTCAGTTCCTTTAAAGGCAAAAAAAATGTCGTGCTTTATTTTTACCCTAAAGATATGACACCTGGGTGCACAACACAGGCCTGCGACTTTCGCGATCAGCATAAAAAGTTCAAAAACACTGTCATTCTTGGGGTTAGCCTTGACTCAACGGAAAGACATCAGAAGTTTATAGAAAAATACGACCTACCTTTCACTCTTATTGCAGATACCGATAAAAAATTAGTGGAGAAATATGGGGTCTGGCAAGAAAAGAAACTCTATGGAAAAACGTATATGGGGATTGTCCGATCTACCTTCATCATTGATAAGACGGGAACCATAAAAAAAATATTCCCAAAGGTTAAAGTAAAAACCCATATCAAAGACGTGCTGTCCACACTAAAAGAAATAGGGCTTGTCCTAGCCAACTAAGTCAATATTCATTTAATCCATTGTTTAATTTTCCTTAAATGTGCTTTCGGTTCAGGGTTGTTGAAACACCACTCACACTCCTTCAAATAGAATCTAGGTAAAAGTATAGCTCTCTCATCCTAGCGCCTCATTGGGACATTAACTTTTCAAGTTGTTTTACAGTTTTAGGAATTTTGCTGGAAAGGTTCTGGCATCCGTTTGATCTCATTACAAGATTATCCTCAATGCGAATGCCTATTTTTTCATCGTAAGATTTTCCTTTCAGGCGAAGACTGAATTCCCCATACAACCCAGGTTCGTTGCTGATCATCCAGCCTGGCTTCATGGGTACTGAGGCATAATTGCGAAAAGGATCTCCATCATGTTCTTGCTCACCCATCAAATGACTCACACCATGCGGTCGATCCTTATATTTCAACTTAAATTTTCCTCCAATAGCCTTGAAGTCGTACTCAAGCCCCTGATTGATCTTCTCCCAACATACCGTATTTAACTCATCGACCGTAACTCCAGCCCGCGCCTTTTTTTGCACCACTAGTTGAGCTTTCAGAACAATCTCATAAAGTATCTTCTGCATGGGATTAAACCTGCCGGAAACAGGAAAAGTCCGGGTGATATCAGCGTGCATGGTCATCCAACGAATTCCAAAATCGATCAGGATCATTTCATTTTTGAAAAAATCATCGTCGTTCTTGGTGTAATGGAGAATATTAGCATTACTTCCCGATGCCACAATCGAAGGGTAACTGAGTCCAAATGGCGTATTCATAAGCATTTGACCCTCAAGAAACCCTTGCACCTGGCATTCATTTTTTAACTTCCTAAAGTTTTTCAGCAATACCTTAAATCCGTTTCCGGTAATTTCCTGAGCTTTCAGGGCATTGGTCACATCGTATTTATCCAACGGCAGGCGCAATTCAAAATGGTTCTTCATGATGTTTTGTAAGGTAGGAGCCTTCCAGGACCGAAGCCACCCTTCAATCTTCTTTTTGAAGTCGTAATTATGATCTGTCGTAATAGCACAAGGTTTACCTTTACGGGTGCCCTCCAGCCAAAGCGCTCCTATCGGTTTTTTCTTTTGTTTTAATAACCGTTCTTTCAATACATCCTTGAACTCTTGGATATCGCGGACATCTTTGATTCCCGTTACCGTTCGTACTTCTTTAAGGCTTTGGTCGTCTCCAACACCAAAACGAACTCCCTCCCAAAACTCCATTACATGATCCCTGCTACCCACAAATAAAATCTCATCAGATCCTTTGGAGTTAGGGTCTAGCAACAGGATGACATTATTCTGATTAATACCAGTTAAATACATCATGGCGGGTTCCTGATAGGTGGGGCAATAAGCATAGGCCCAGGTCGTCTTACCTCCCGGACCATAAGGAACACCCGTTATTGCCATAAGGCGGCCTTCTGCCATCATCAATTTTTTTCTTCTATCACGATATCTCCGTTTAGCAAAAGCTCCAGCTCCGCCATCTCGGAATATTCCCGTATAAACTTTCTTCGAGGTCTTCATAGATCCAATCATTTAATATATTTTTAAATCACAATTTTTTTTCACAAAATTTAATTGTACTATAAAGGAGATAGAGACCCAAGCCCATCAAAAATAAACCAAGGAAGATTTATAGTTTTATGTGCGGACGCTATACTTTGGCCAAACCTATAAAGACTATCCAGTCCCATTTTGGCCCCATGAATATCAAATTTGAATACTTCCCAAGCTACAATATAGCTCCTAGCCAGATTTCTCCAATTGTCATCAACCATACCGGTCAGAGAGAATTGACAACAATGAAATGGGGCCTTATGCCTTCATGGGCAAATGATGAAAAAATAAATTTTATTAACGCACGGTCTGAAACCGCACACGAAAAACCTAGTTTTAAAAGTTCATTGAAAAACCAACGGTGCCTGGTTCCCGCAGATGGGTTTCTAGAATGGGCAGGAAAAGAAAAACTGCCTCACTATATTCAATTAAGAAAACAAGCTCTTTTTGCCTTTGCCGGGCTTTGGTCCAAATGGAATAATCCCGAAGGAACGAGTTTGTACACCTATACCATTCTGACAACGGGGGCCAACGAAAAGTTAATTCCAATTCATGCACGGATGCCAGTCATTTTACCTCTAGATCAATACAACATCTGGCTTGACCCTGACTCAAACCTTGAAGCAGTGAGACCTCTACTAACTTCCTACCCTTCTGAAGAATTTGACTTTCACCCTGTATCAAAAGAAGTAAATTCACCTAAAAATAATCACCCAAAAATTTTACAGAGGCTTTAGTGGAGTACCTCCGCAGAAAAGTTATACAATCTTCGCATTCTAAATATTTTTAACGAATGACTATTTAAGATGTCCTAGTTATCTAATTTCTTCAATATCGCTAACCACTCCCTATTCTTTCTTTGCTCGACGGAATGGGCTTCTTTTTCGAGCTTTAAAATTTTAAAATGTCCTGAAAAGTGCTTTTCTATATCTTCACGGGTTGTGTTGTAGGGAGGGCCCCCCTCCTTATCTGTGTGATAAAATAGCCCGACAAGCATTCCACCCGGTTTTAGAACTCTCGAAACATTTTGAACATAATCTTGCCTTTGTCGAGGAGAAATGGCGCAAAAAAACGTCTGTTCGATTACTAGATCATAAAAAGCATTGTGGGAATTATCCAAGCTAAAAAAATCCTGATGCAACACCCGACCTTCAAGGTTTTTCTCGTTCAGCGCATTTTTTAAATAGGTGACGGCCCCTTCAGAATAATCGACGGCCGTAACCACAAAACTATTTTTCGAAAAAAATTGCACTTCGTGTCCCCTTCCACATCCTGGGATCAGCATTTTGCCCAAAGGCAGCTTCCCGTCATCCCACAACCTGATAAAAGGGGGCGCGACCTGCCCCAGGTCCCATCCCAAGTCATTCTCATCATAATGCCGTTGCCAGTCTTTCTGTTTGTAATCTTTTGATTCTTCGCTCATTTGCTCTCTACAAAGTAAAATAGTCAACCAAGTTTTGAATAGCCGCTCTACCCATCGCATCTACGGCCTCCCTCGCATTCCCTCCAATATGCGGAGTAACCATTAAATTGGAAAGCTGTAGAAATTCCAGATCCACTGGAGGCTCATCCCAAAACACATCTAACCCTGCGCCTGAAATTTTTCCAGAGACCAGAGCCTGATGCAAGTCGCCCTGATGAACCACTCTGCCCCTGCTGGTATTAATAATAAATCCAGATCGTTTCATTTTGTTCAATACATATTTATCGATCAAACTATCAGTATCTTCGGTCAATGGTACGTGAAGAGTTACGATATCAGCTTCTTCAATAATTTTATCAAATGTTGTTTCAACCGCACCCCATTTCCGGCAAAATCTGCTGCGATCTTCAATATCTTGTACCCAAATATTGCATTGAAATGGTTCTAACAAGCGAACCAGGTCTTGCCCTACATTGCCGCAACCAATGATTCCTATAGTTTTTCCGGTAAGTTCCTGTCCACCATCACGACGCCAACCTCCGCTTTTCAATTCCTCTGATCCGGGAAACATATTGTGACAGAGCCCTATCATAAAACCCAAAGTCAGTTCCGCTACAGACCTTCTATTAGTTCCAGGGCTCACCCTAAGTTCAATATTAGATTGACTCAGAGCCTTCTGATCCAAGCTGTCCAGTCCAACTCCATACTTGGAGATCATTTTTAATTTAGGCAAGGTGCGAATGAGTTCTGCGCTGATGGAATCTCTACCTATTAAAGCCGCGTCCGCATCAATCAAAAAATCGACTAGTTCGGTTCCCGACAGATATCTGCCTTTTTCATTGAAGACAGTATTCGGGAATAGTTTGAAGAGTTCAGCTTTTAGAGATTGGGATTTGCAAAAGGCAGGAGGAGTGACCGCTATCCTGGGAATCCGTTCATTCATTGCTTATCCAATAATCTGGGTAATAATAGATGCGCCAGCAGTATAGGTGCCAATCATGGAACCGAAACTGGCTAATAAAAAAACCAGGAACAGCCGAGCAACGCGGTTTTTCCACCACATGGAAAGTGTGGCGATATCTTCACGCAGGGTTTCGAAATCACTCACTTTGGGTTTACGCATATATGATTCCACCAATCCAACGACCATTCCCGCTCCGATTGTGGGGTTCAGCGATGTTAAAGGGGCAGCAAAAAAACTAGCTATGATTGAAACCGGATGCCCCAAGGCAATCAGGGTTCCCAGTGCACAGAAACCCCCGTTGAATAAAACCCAGGTTTTGATCAATTGTTCTCCCAGTTCAGGAGACTGACGAAAACCGACGACAAACATTCCCAAAATAAAGACACAGATTCCCCAGCCTATAAAATATCCGACCCGGCTTGGAGGCGGTTTTTTATCCAGCTTCTCCAAATGTTCTATAGTGGGAGGAGATACAACAGCTGGAACCATACCTATCAAATGGCCTGCTCCAACCATTGCGAGAATTTTTTTGGGAGGTTCTGGTGACTGGGAAATTTCGGCTAAACGTCCCACCATATACTCATCTCGCTCGTCAATCAAAACCCTCTTGATCTGCGGCAACTCCTCGCCAAATTCGCCCACCACCGAATGCAATAAATCCCCTCTCTTGAGATCTTCAATTTGTTCTTCACTGATTTCTTCTCCAACAAAAACTCCTGCGATCAGGCCCCCAAAAATTTTTAGTTTTTGCCAGAACGATACCTCTGTGACCAGTCGATGGAGAGTGGTTGAAATATCCCGATCAATAACTTCCAACCTGATATTTTTCTCCCGCGCCAGTTCAACAGCTCGAACCATCTCTCGGCCAGCTTCCACTCCAATCCGGTCCGCCAAACGTTTTTGATAGGCTGATAAAGCAAGATTAATCAGTAAGAGTGCGGCTTTCTTTTTGCGGAAAACCTCATAAATATCCAGATTCTTCCACCAGCTTCGGTTGGTAATATTTTCCAGGCGCGACGGGCACAATTCAACCGCAATGCAGTCGTAGTCTCCAGTCTGAATATGTGACTCAACCATTTCCACACTCAATTGGGAAACATGGGCCGTCCCTATTAAGGTGACTTCCGTATCTCCGAACTGCACAACTTTAATAACATCATCTTGCGTTTCCACATCATCCTTTCCTGAACACTATTTTCTGCCCAGAATCTTTGAAGCTAAACCGCCCTATCCTTAAATGAGCGGTACAAAATTAATTGAGTTACAATTAAGGAAAAAAATATCGG
>DUAA01000169.1:1760-3345 GCA_012961055.1 Nitrospinaceae bacterium | reverse complement strand
TTCTTCAAGTTCCCTAACCTTACTAATAAGGGCCCCTTGTTGAGTTTGAAGACTTTCTACATCACCCTGCAACTCATCGCCACTATCAGCCCGTTGATCAACACTGGTAAAGCCCTCAGGATCCCCCCCCATTAAATTATCACCCTCAACATCTACACCAGAGAATCCTTTATCCTTAGAAAAAAAATCATCTTCATTAGAACCAAAATCTTCATCCCCGTCACGTCGCCTATCACCACGATCCACTCTCTCATCTTCAAATGGAAAATCTTCTTCAAAAGCCAGATCATCCTCATCTTCACCCTCCCAGGGAAGATAACTACAACCATTGAACATCAATGAAAAAAACAGAATAAAAACGAGAATGAGGCGGGTAAAAATTTTGGTGGGTGGCATGTTTAACTCCATCGTATTCTAAAAAGGGTAGTTACCCTTTAATAATCAACGAACTATATGGTTTTGATCTAAAAATGTCAAGAACATTGCGACTAGTCATTGTACCTAATAAGTGCTTTAATTATAACTTTTTAGTGGGGTTTCATTAATACTTTTTGCTCAAAGCTGGAGAATTACCAATCCGGTTCAAAGAAACCGTTTTCACCAAAACCTTAACAGCTTTTTCAATTTCTGCTACCGTATTGCTCCAACCTAAACTGAAACGGATGGAAGAATTGATCTCATCTATGGGTATGCCCATTGCTGTCAACACAGGTGAAGGCATTCCACTCCCTGAACTGCAAGCCGATCCAGTAGAAACCGCTACTCCCTCCATATCCAGGCCTATTAATAATGTGTCACCGTCAACACCTTCAAACCCCAAGTTCAAAGTGTTAGGTAGCCTGTTCTCCAAATCACCAAAGATTTTCACCCCTGCAATCTGATTAGATATCAATTTATAGAGGTAATCTCGTAGAGAGGAAAGTCTTGAAGCCTCTTGCGAACCCAAATATTTTTGGGCTATCTCGCATGATTTACCAAACCCCGCTATTCCTGGAACATTTTCTGTCCCCCCCCTTCTTTTTTTCTCCTGACCACCCCCGCATAAAGGAGAAAACAAGTCAGGGCTTCCTCTCCTTATATATAAGGCACCAACCCCTTTTACTCCATTCAACTTATGGGCTGAAATGGATAACATATCTACAGGAATATCTTGAACTCGCACGGGGACTTTACCAACACTTTGCACTGCATCGGTGTGGAATAACACACCTTTATTTTTTGCGATCTGCCCAATTTCGTTGATGTCTTGCAATACCCCTGTCTCACTATTTGCATGCTGCAAAGAAAGGAGTAGCGTTGATTCTGTCAGACAATTTTCTAAAGCCTCCAGATCGACTCGACCTAGTCTATCAACGTTCACGAGGTCTACATCAAATCCCATGTTTTCCAATTGCCGGCATGGGTTCAAAATAGAGGGGTGTTCCACTTGACTGGTCACTATGTGCCCACGCCCTTCACCTCGTCCTAGCGCAACACCCAACAAGGCAAAATTATTAGCCTCTGTCCCGCCACTTGTGAAAACAATTTCTGTTGGAGAGGCCCCAATAAGTGAAGCCACTTGTTCCCGGGCTTCATCTATCAAGAC
>DUAA01000169.1:0-1686 GCA_012961055.1 Nitrospinaceae bacterium | reverse complement strand
TGGTGTAGTTGCGTTATGATCAAGATAAATTTTATTCAAATTAAGCACCCAAAATACTCGCGAGAATTATCGAAAAAACTAGAACACCAATAACGAATGTGGATTTAAATAGGACAAATAATCTGGCGGTAACAATCAGTCTGAGTTCAGGATTAGGGTTGACTTGACACCCGCTTGATTTTAGGAGGATCTATTGCCATTGGCTTTGAGGATTCGGGGTCAATTCCCTTCTGCCCTAGAGTTTCCTTTAGATGGCGGATTTCTTTTTCCATTTGGGGTAATCGATCTAACATGCACTCAATCGCTCGCGCTACAGGATCGGGAAAGGACTCCATATTTTCATCACCTTCATCATTTGAAGAGATGCCGGAAAAGACTACCCTACCAGGAACTCCTATAACGGTGGAATATTCAGGAACATCCTGGAGAACAACGGAACCTGAACCAATTTTTGTGTTTCGACCAACATTGATCGGACCTAAAACCTTTGCTCCCGCACCGATGACAACATTGTCGGAAATAGTAGGATGGCGTTTAATCTTTTTAGTGGCAAAGCCCCCTAAGGTCACCCCTTGGTAAATAAATACGTTATCACCCACTTCAGAGGTTTCTCCGATCACCACACCCATACCATGGTCAATAAAAAACCCATGGCCAATTTTGGCAGCAGGATGAATTTCTATTCCCGTTATCCATCTGAAAAATTGAGAAATAGTCCTGGCAAGAAACTTTAACCCCAAGTTCCATAGCCCATGAGCCACCCTGTAACCGATCAAGGCATGAACCCCAGGATATAAAATCAATACCTCGAAAAAATTTCTCGCCGCAGGATCTTTTTCTAAAGCAACTTGGACATCTTTTTTGATTTGACGGAGCATAATTTTGGGTTTGGAGGTTAAGCCATTGTTTATTGTACTATTATACCCCACCCTACACCAGACAAAAAGTCTCTTTCAAAGTCGACTAAAAAAGCAAGCCCCATTGGCCCTTAACTAAAATGCTGTATAAGAAAATTATGAATTTTTCAGAATAGGATTGGACTACTTGTGCAAAACAAAAACCAGTTGGGTGCGTGCATGGATTCGAAATTTAGAATATATTTTCATAAGATGACCCTTAACCGCATGATAACTCAACTCCAATATTTCAGCACCCTCCTTGTCGCTGAAAGCAGCATTCATCGAGGCATTTGAAGAGTTGGGTGGCATGGACAATTTAGTTGAATGGGCAAGATGCAACCAGACTGAGTTTTACAGGATGCTGGCAAAGTTATTACCGAGGGAGGTTCATGCTGATGTGAATGCGGAATACAGTCTTGTTGAGTGCTTGCGGTAGATGGAGGAGCGAAGAGCTAAGCATGAGGAGAGTTAACTGCTTCTGGGAAAATGATTATAGGGGTTTGCTGTAGATATTTTTGGTGCTGATAGCAATAAGACTCAGAATTTAATTTGTATTCCAACTCCACCGCCATAAGTTCCACGAGTGATATCAGAGAATCGACTGTTGAGCCAGACGTAAGCCAGTCCTTGATTGGCAAAAGAATAGCTCGCTCCCAGATTACCTGCGGCAGTGTTTTCCCAGAAGGAGCCTTGTTTGTAATCAACGGTTGTGCCGTTGATCGCGTACGACTGTTCCCGTCCTGAAAGAACAGTGCGGTGCTCCAACTCCGCCCCGACCGTGACGGTC
>DUAA01000168.1 GCA_012961055.1 Nitrospinaceae bacterium | reverse complement strand
GGGTAAAAGACATGTCTTTACTTCTATCCTTTGCTCCGGGGAGAGAAGATAATTTATGATATTTCACATAGAACAAATGTAGCCCAACCATTAAAAGGGTAATGATTGGCAATAACGATATATGGGCCATATAAATCCTGTTCAGCAATGGAACTCCCTGCGCAAATTCTTCAGTCAAAGGCAAACCCAGAACACCCATTTGATCTGCCACCCAAAGAAAATGCGCTAACGCTTCATAGGCTTCCTGATCCCATTTGAGGACCGTTCCTGTAAACAACAGGGTAACCATCAGCAACATCAGTCCGATACCTATCAACCAGTTTATTTCGCGGGGATTTTTATAAGATGCGGTAAAAAACACACGGATCGCATGCAGGGTCATGGTCACAGTCAGTACTTCCCCTGCCCAGAAATGGATTCCTCTCAGGAACCACCCCAGATAAACCTGGTCGACCAGATAGTGCAAACTTTGATTGGCACGTTCCGGACTCGGCACAAAAAATTGCGCCAGCAAAGCCCCACTTAATACGAGGATCGTAAAAGCAGAGAGGGTCATCCCTCCAAGAGAATATTTTATGGAATTAGCATGTTCAGGAATGTCGTAGGCAAGAAGGTCAAGACCTAACCGATCTTTTAATATCTTTGAGATCCCGTTAGCCATGGAGTCATTTTTCTCCAGGCCGCATGATTGTGAGGCCCGCAAAAACCATTCCAGCAAACAGAGTAATCCCAGCGCCTACCCCGAAACCCTTACTGGACGAAGTTACCCGCTCATGCTCGGCAATTTCAATCTGAGTTTCCTGATGCCCCGAATGTTCACTATGGCTCTCATTCATCTTCATATTTTCCATTGGTATAGGGGACACCAATTCACTTTCGGTAAACAGGTCCATGGGGGAAAACATATTGTCGAACCCATTATTGGAGTCCGATAGCAGGTCCGCTTCATCCTCTTTAGCAGAGTACATCGAATCCATCACTGCTGCCTCTCCAGCCTTTTTTTCTATAGGTTCATGACCGCCGCCCTGAGCAAAAACTTGTTGAGGTGGAATCAAAAAAAGGACCGCCAGAATAGCTACGTGGGAAAAACAAAAATGTTTAATGATCAACTCCCGAGTACCATTTGAGAAAAAGCTTCCAAGGTTTCATCGTTAGCCCAGTCTCGTGGACCAATCGCTTTATGAACGATGAGGCCTTCTCGGTTCACAATAAAAGTTTCTGGAACACCTGTAGTTTTATAAACTTTTTTGGCAACTTCGCTTTCCGGATCGAGCAACACGGGAAACGTTAAATTAAATTTTTTCATAAAAGGTTCGATCAAGCTTTGATCTTTATCCACACTGATTGTAAGCATCTCGAATCCAAACTCTTTATATTTGCGATAAAGTTTTTCCATAGAAGGCATTTCGACTTCACAGGTACCGCACCAGGTCGCCCAGAAGTTGATGAAAACTACCTTACCGCGGTAGTCGGATAGCTTTACCAATCCTCCGGCCAATGAAGGCAGTTCAAATTCGGGTGACAAAAATGCTTCGGCCGGGTATGCAGTCTCAAAAGGTTTTAACTCCACCTTGTTGAGCGACATCACAAACACCGATAATAGCGCCGCCACCAAAAAGGTGTAGGGAATATAAATGCTGATGGGTTTATCCTGTGTTACGTTTTCCATGTTTTATCTTAAGTTCTTCTATAAGGCCGGTAAAACTTTTTATCCACGGCAATGACAATTTCGTCCAGAGTCTTCCCCTGATTATACAATTCATACGCGTAAAATACTTCACCTAAACAAATGTCACACTTAGAGCCATGCTTATTGGTATAGCAGGTCAGCAAGGTTTTGTGCTGGTGATTTTTTTTGCAGTAACAATAACAAAACAGGCTATCAATCACCTTGGGAATTTCTGCAGCAATTCGGTAAGCTTCTGCCACGCGCCCAGTAAAGACACCATCAGACATAATGGGACGGGTTTCAATCAAAAAGCCTGTTGCTGGAGCCACAGGAGGAACCTTCAACTCCTGTTTAGTACCAAAATAAACACCCCCCACAATGAAACAAACCAGAATACCCAACGCAATAGACGAAATACGTTTTTTACTTATCTTAGAGGTAGATTTTCTGCCAAGTTTGTTTTTACCCATATTTAAAATAATTTTCGATTGTAATAGGTTTTGTGATTAGCCCTAGATTATATGGACTGCAATCGCTCAATTCAACCCAATTCCCAGCTATTCCTAGTAGAAGGAATAAGCAAGTTTATCGAAAAAACTACCGTAAGAACCTCTAAGTCAGGTTAACTCGATGTGAGATGTGGCTTTAACTAGTTGATCGAAGTTTTTCCATTGCACCTTATCTTCAGGAATGAGGAAATCCCCCTCAGCATTGCGGAAGGGACGCCATTCCTGATCCAGATATACCTCATTAGGTCGAAATCTTGCTTTGTAGACTAAGGACGCGTTATCTGCAATGTAATAACCGAGATAAAAATACTTAATCTGGTTCTGCAGAGCATATTCAATTTGCTTCACGACGCTAAAGGTTCCCAAACTCATCTTGTTGTTAGGAATTTTATAAAAAGTATATATAGCAGAAAAAGACTTTGACGTTATGTCAGCCAAGGCAACGCCCAAGAGCTTACCATCCAGATAATACTCAAATTCAATGCCAAAGGGGGTGTTAACATAAAATGACAGTCGGAAATTTTGTTTATCTTCCACATCATCCTGCAGGGGGGAAAATCTCTCCTTATGGTCAAGGTAAAGTTCAAATTTTTCTTCTGTGTATCTGGGATCTCCAATTCTAACCTCAATATCCTTGCAAGAGTTCAAAGCCCGTTTCTGATTCCGAGTCGGTTTGAACTCGTTGGTTCGTATGCGGATGGGAATGCATTGGTAACAATTCTGACATCGAGGGCGAAAAAAATAATCTCCGAAATGGCGCATTCCATGAGCCAACAGATACTCAAACTCCACTTCTGAGACATCTTCAAGCAAATATTCCTCAAACAGGGACTTCCGATCCTTAAAATACCCGCACTGAAATGACCTTGAATCTATAAAATGGGCTAGCATAATCATCTTCCCTCTTTATGGGAGAGGGAAATCTAAAAGTTTATGTCTATATAGTGCTAGCATTCTATCGTATTTTTTCATCAGATAAAACCGAAGGTTGTGAGCCCAAAGTTAGGCACCGCCAATTCCAGCCCTTCGATATTAATGGGGTTTGAAATTCTTCTCTTTCTGTGTTTAACTTTCCCAACATTTAGTTCAAACAATTTGGATCTAAAAAACGTTAAATATTTATAAACGCAAAAATTCAACAATTTCCTTCGATTGTGGAGACATGCCGGTTTGAAGGTATCGATCATCATCCCCACCCTTAATGA
>DUAA01000167.1 GCA_012961055.1 Nitrospinaceae bacterium | reverse complement strand
GTTGATAGGAAGAATTTGCCAAAGAGACTGGCCCGCTTGCCTTAATAAATCAGCAAACTCAAATGCAGATGGACCAAAGTCACCAACCCCAAACTTCGATGGCAAGGAAGTAATGTGTAAAAGGATACCACTACAGCGCGTTCCATATTCCTGAGACATGTGTTTTATTTAGGAACTAATCAATTATTGAAAAACTCAATCAAATTAATAAGGATTAAACTTGCAAACTAGGTTCTCAACATTGCTTCTTAATAACATTTTTATAAACCATCGCACCATTCCCTTTCCCCGGAACATTACTCTTCGCTAACTCCAATATTTTTAAAAAATGAGGCTCCAGCGTTTCTTTAGAAATTTCTTCGGCTAGTTGAATTGCTTTTCCCGCGTATAACAAAACCTGTTCTGTTTCGATTCCTGAAATATCGTTAAAAAACCAGCCGCAACTGGTATACATGAGCATGGAGTTTCGCTGCATTACCAGCAGTTTCATTACAATTTCCTTTTCCCATTGCTTCAGTTTACGCAGTGATCGTTCAGCCAGAAATGTATCCTCATCATATTGGTTAATACAAATATTAATATAGCAATTCCTAGCCTCCCAAGGATCTTTCAGCAAGTCTTTACCAATTCCAAAAAATAAAGAATCTGTTTTAGTTTGTAGCCAGTCCAGGGCATCTCTTAAAGGGGCTCTCCAGTTCTGATTCCAGTCTGGGTGGCCTCCTGTTTCACAGCCACAATGATTTTTCCAACGCGCAACTCCATGAGAACAACTCCATGAAGTATTTTCGATAATTTTAATTTCCTGTTTCGGAGGGTGTTTTTCTAAATATTCAGCGTAGTTGGACAACTCTGCATCGCTATGGCTCTTGATATATTGAAGTGCAAACGCTAGTGCCATATCTCCAAATTTGTGATGATGACCATAAGTTTCACCATCGGTGGCGATATTGAGCAATTGTTGACTACCTGTGTTCTCTGTATGAATCAGTCTCTCTGCAAATTTTTTCCCATCGCTCAAGAGATTTTCAAATGCCAGCAATTGGGACAAAGAGTCGTTATAAAAGAAAATATTAATAAATTTATCTACTCCTAACCTTACTCGATAGGGCTGATAAATATCTAACTCTCTATTTCGCGCTTCAATTCCTTCAAGAGTGAATAGTTTTCCTGACTGATGCGGAGCTAGCACAGTAAACTGAATACCTAAATCAGCCATTATTTGGAGCGTTTCCATATCCACAGCTGTTTCAGGAAGCCACATTCCTTCAGGTAAACGCTTAAATCGATATTCAAAGTCCTTAATACCCCAGTAAACCTGAGTGTATTTATCTCGCGAGTTTGCCAGAGGCATGATCATATGTGAATGACATTGCGCCATCGCAGAGCCATGTCCCGAAAAATTTTTTTGGCTTAATTTATCTGCGTCCAGTATAGACTGATACGTATCGGGGGCTTTAGATTCCATCCATCTTAAAAGCGTCGGACCAAAGTCAAAACTTATCATGGCATAATTATTGACCCATGCGTTGACGGAGCCTTTTCCATCTAGGATACGGGCTTGGGTGTTTGGAGCATAACATTCAGAGAGAATGCGCTCATTCCAATCATGAAAAGGATAGGCCGATTCCTGATACGTAATGGCATTTGTCCATGGGTTTTCTCTCGGAGGCTGGTAAAAATGCCCATGAATACAAATGGATCTATTCATAACTGATAAAGATATTTAATATTTTCACATGAAGCCAAGTACCATTTATTGGCATTTCAAAAAAATCACAGCCAGAGGAGGTAAAACTAGGTTTACAGAAAAAGGTTGTCCGTGCCAGGTCAAAGAATCACTTTGCACAGGTTGCAGGTTACCCATTCCTCCTCCTCCAAATTTTTTATCATCACTATTTAGAATCTCTTTCCAACGGCCCTCATTTGGAACCCCTATACGATAATTTCGCCTTGAAACAGGAGTGAAATTCATCGCCACAATAACTTTATCATCAGTGTTGAGTCCCTTACGCATGAAAATGAGAATGCATTGATCTGAATTACTACCATCAATCCACTCGAATCCTTCAGGAAGAAATTCGTTTTGATGAAGGGCTGGTTCATTAATATAAAGATGGTTAAGGTTTTTCAATAAAAACTGCAGTCCTTTATGATTGGGATATTCTAAAAGATTCCAATCAAGACTCTTGTCGTGATCCCACTCAGCCCACTGCCCGAATTCACCCCCCATGAAAAGAAGTTTTTTTCCTGGTTGAGCAAACATATAACCCAATAGCAATCTCAAGTTCGCAAATTTTTGCGAGTCATCTCCAGGCATCTTTGATAGGAGGGAACCTTTTCCATGAACCACTTCATCATGGGACAGAGATAAAATAAAATTTTCATGATAGGCATACAACATTCTGAAGGTCAATTGATCATGGTGAAATTTTCTATGGGCAGGGTAATTCCTAAAATAGGCCAATGTGTCATGCATCCAACCCATATCCCATTTCATGCTGAATCCCAGCCCACCTGCATAAGTCGGCTTGGAGACCATAGGCCATTCTGTTGATTCCTCAGCCATGGTCTGTGTGTGAGGATGGTTTTCATATACCTGTTCATTTAATTTTCTTAAAAATTTAATGGCCTCCAAGTTTTCCCGGCCACCATGAATATTAGGAACCCACTCCCCTTCTTTCCTTGAATAATCCAGATACAGCATGGAAGCCACCGCATCAACACGTAACCCATCAACATGAAACTGATCTAACCAATAAAGCGCATTACTAATAAGGAAACTGGTTATCTCTTTCCGTCTATAATTAAAAATATAACTTCCCCAATCAGGATGAAAACTTTGCTTCTCATCAGCATGTTCATAAACATGAGTCCCGTCAAATTTACCCAAAGAGAATTCATCTGTAGCAAAATGAGAAGGCACCCAATCCAGAATCACCCCAATATTATTTTGATGCAAGGTATCCACCAGGTACATGAAATCTTCAGGCGTTCCATAGCGACTCGAAGGAGCAAAATAACCGGTACACTGATAACCCCAGGAACCGTAGAAGGGGTGCTCCATAACAGGAAGAAATTCAACATGGGTGAATTCCATCTCCTTGAGATACTCTGTTAATTGTAAGGCTAGCTCTCGATAGGTGAGCAGAGAATTCCCAGGCTTACGCTTCCATGATCCGAGGTGCATCTCATAAATAGAAACAGGACTATGAAGAAAGTTGTAACGTTCGCGTCCGCTTTCCATCCAGTCCTGGTCATTCCACGAGTACTCCAAACCCCAAACTCGGCTGCCAGATTTTGGAGGAATTTCACAGAACGTTGCAAACGGATCGGCCTTCTCTACCTTATATCCATATTGGCGAGATTTAATATGGTACTTATAGACATCACCTTTTTTAACCTTAGGAAGTAACCCTTCCCAAATACCAGATTCCTGTATTGG
>DUAA01000166.1 GCA_012961055.1 Nitrospinaceae bacterium | reverse complement strand
AAATGGACAAAATAATCCAGTATTGCAAACAGGATGTAGAAATCACCCGAGATTTGTTTCTATTTGGCGAAAAAAATGGCTATTTGAATTACCAGAGTCGATCCGGAAATCCCCTCCAGCTTAAAGTCGATTGGAATACCTCAAATTTGACCTGATTTCCAACCCTACCAACTATCAGGTTTTTATTGTTTTGAGTAATTTCTCGATCATATCTATGGGTTTAATGTTTTCTGCTTCAGCTTTAAAGTTAAGGATGATGCGGTGTTCCAGAACCTGACGACAAACGGATTGTACGTCTTCGATGGTGGCGGCAAATCTGTTATCCATCAACGCTTTGGCTTTGGCTCCCAGAATCAGATATTGTGAGGCACGTGGGCCGGCACCCCAGTCTATCCATTCCTTAACGAAATCGGGTGTACTTCCATTTTGATTTGGACGGGTATTTTGAACCAGTTCAACCGCATATTTTGCTACATGCTCTGATACAGGAACTTGCGGTACCAAGGCCTGGAACTCTAAAACCTTTTGGGCATTGAGTACGGATTTTAGTTCCGGCAATTTCCCAGAGGTTGAGGATAGTGCGATATTAATTTCATCTTCCAAATTGGGATAGGAAACGTTGATGATGAACATGAACCGGTCGAGTTGGGCTTCAGGAAGGGGGTAGGTTCCCTCGTGCTCGATGGGATTTTGCGTGGCGAAGACCAAAAAAGGTTGTTCGAGAGTGTAAGTCTCTCCTCCCACCGTCACATTTTTTTCCTGCATAGCCTGAAGCAGGGCTGCCTGTGTTTTGGGTGGGGTACGATTAATTTCATCTGCTAGAATAATATTAGAAAAGACTGGCCCCTTGATAAACTGGAACACTCTTTTCCCTGTACCTGGTTCTTCGTGCAGGATTTCGGTGCCCGTAATATCGGCTGGCATCAAGTCAGGAGTAAATTGAATGCGGCTGAACCCCAAGCTGAGAACCTGGGAAAGCGTGTTCACTAAAAGAGTTTTTGCCAAGCCCGGCACACCGACAAACAAGCAATGACCTTTACAAAATAAAGCGATTAATAGATCTTCAATCACCTCATCCTGACCCACGATGATTTTATGGATTTCCTGAACGATCTCTGTTTTTGCCTTTAGAAGTTCCTGTGCCAGTTCTAAATCTTTCATTAAAATCTCCTTGATCAATCTATATACTTGAACTGCCGGGCTTGCAATTGTTTTTCTTGATTTAATCCTAATTTTTCATAAACGTGGATAAGCCGTATATGCGCAAAAGGGTTGAAGGGATTAATACGCAATGCTTTTTCAAAATAAATTTGGGCAGTTTTATTTTCCTGTTTGGAATAATACAACTCTCCTAAATTTACAAGTGTCGTGTGGAAATCCGGAAAAAAGGCCAAACTTTTCTTTAATAAAGTTTCAGCTTCTTGATACTTCTGTGTTTGTAAATAAGTTCCAGCAAGTTTATTAAACAAAATAGGGGAGTGGGTTGAAGATTGGTCCATTGCTTTTTTGTATTCAATGATAGCGGCCTTAAAATGGTCTCGGGATTTAAGAATATCGCCGAGGAAGGTGAGGTTTTGGGCTTTCTTAGATTGCAGATGTTTATAGTCTTTGTTTTCCGGTTCCAGTCCTTTCCTGTTTTTGAATTCAGTAGTGAGGACTTCGATTCCAGGGATGTTTTTAAGTTCCAGTTTTTTAGCCCAGTTTTCCCAGCTATTTTGGAACTCAATTATATCCTGTCCCGCATGTTTTATAAAAGTGTGTTCAAATTTTACGCCGGAGCCAAGATCTTCCAGAAGAACAGAAAAAATGGTTTGTCCTTTAACCGTTTCTAGGTACTCCATCATAGAAGATACTTCAGCATAGGCGAGTTGAACATCTTCGGGTTTTTTCAATTTTGCGAGAGAGGGCATCATGGCTTCAAGCGGTACCCGATAATCACTTTCCAGAGCCTTGAAAAGTACTGTTTCCATAACAGGAGAAAGATACTCCTTCCTGCTGCGCCATCGGGTCTCAAGATATTTAGCAATGCCTTCATGCATCCAAAGTGGCATGTTGTTGCGGCTTTTTTTTGTCAGGAGATAATGCACGTATTCGTGGCTTAATGTATCCAGCCAGTTGAATCCTCGTACCAGGGAGCCGGGAGAAATCATCATGATGCGGTTGTATTTGCAAAGTGCTACTGTCCCCGAGATGAGAATATCCTTGAGAGTTAAGGGTGATATTTTTGAGAACGGTTGTCGGTCGGGATAAAATTCTACAATTACCTTCTCTTCAGGATAATAACCTAGGATATTACCTAGAACCTGGTAAGAGGACTCCAGTGCTTTCCCGGCAAAATGGATCAGTATTTCGTCAGGGCCTTCCTCGAAGCGAAAGATGAAATGTTCGGTTTCTCTAGATATGAAATTTTTTGTGGCCTGCCGGGTAGCATTGACCTGGTTTTTGAATTCTTTGACCTGCGCAAAGTCGTCTCCCACATGGCGAAGAATTTTCCAGGATCGTTCGTAATTTCCCTTCATGAACTCAATCCGGGCCTGGAGAAAATGGGCGTCCCCGGAATTAGGATATTTTGTTAAAAGTTGGTGGGAAAGTTTTTCTGCTGCTGCGATATCCCAGTCCTGCACGAGTTGGTATCCAGGATAAACTTCATCGGAAACCGGGAGAGAAGCAAAACTTGTTTGCGGTCCGGAAAAGAGAAGTATTAATAGAAACCCTAGGCCGTAATTGCTAATCTGCGCTTGCCATTTTTCATGAGTTTTCGGGAAGTATTGGTTCACTGCACCAGTTCCTTATAATATTCTTTTACTAGACGCTCATAACTTTTTGGGGTTTGATTCTTCATTGCATCCAAAATGTCTTCGCGAAACGCGCGTGGAACTTTGTATTGATCTTCGGATGGAAGGTGGACCTGCTCTTTTTGCATGCGAGGCTTACCACCGCGCCTGGAATCTCTTCGATTTCCTGTTCCCAGTCGGATCGGTGTTTTCTGGTTGCCTTGCCTGGACATTTGAGAGCCCGAGTTTTTGATTTCGTTTAAAAGGCTCTGCGTTTCCTGGATAGCTTTTAAAGCCTTATTTTCTGAATCAATACCCCTCTGGACCTGCTGAGCAGTTAATCGGTCCCCGGCATTTTTAAGGTTTCTTTCTGCTCTACTCATGTTTTGTGAAAGGGAAGGGGGGAGTAGGGGGTTTTCCTGATTCATCTTGTTGAACGAATCACTCATTTCTTTGGCTTGTTGGCTCAATTCATTTTCCCGCTTAGCTAGTTTACCGAGTTTTTCTTTCTTTTTATCGGTAAGAAGTGCTTGTCTGTCCTTATTTATAGAGCGTTTCAGGGAACCCAGCTTTTTCGAAATTTCTGTGTTCAGTCGAGTAACTTCTTTTAGGTCTTCGCTCAGTCTGTCCTCAATATCTTCTTTCTGGTTGCGAGTGGACCGCATATTT
>DUAA01000165.1 GCA_012961055.1 Nitrospinaceae bacterium | reverse complement strand
TATGAGTATTTTTGCCCTTGGCATATTGGGCTCTACTATAAATCGGGTTTATTATCAAACCACCCCCGATGCTTCCACGATGTGTATTATCGGCGGGCTGGCCCTAGCCGCAAACCTGATTTGTGCTTTTTTACTTCTAAGATTCAAAAATGACGATGTGAATATGCGTTCGGCCTGGTTATGTTCACGTAATGATGTAATTGCAAATCTAGGAGTCCTAACAGCAGCAGCTGGGGTGATCTGGACAGGTTCCCAATGGCCTGATCTCGCAGTCGGGGTAATCATCGCAATGCTAATCCTGCAATCTTCGTTTGGTATTTTTAAAGATGCGCGTGTGGAACTGAACGCTGGGCGTACGACTGAATAAAAACCGATTTTCAAGCACCAACTTCGTTTGGATTCGGTTTAAGAAAACCTTACCATTTTGCCTCCCTTACTAAAGGGAGTTAGGCAAGAGAACCTATTCTTTCTGACAAGGAATGTCGTTGATGATGCGCAAGATAAAGCAGTCCATCAGATAAGGAATAGTTGTGTGGGAAGGTCATTACCTCACGTCCCAACTTTTCGATCAACTCCTGATACAGGTCGTTGATCTCCTTGGAGTTCATACCAATGGTGGTTTCATAAGAGTAGCCAAGACTCAAGTCGTGTTCCGGCGGAGTAAACAAGTTTTTAATGCCCCATTCCGCTGGGGTTTTCTCAATGGGCGCACCCCTCTCCAGGTCAAACTGAGATAAAATGGCAGAAAAACCAGGGGAGTCCAATAAACGCTGATTATTGAGCACAAAATTGATCGAGTCCATTACTTCTTCTCGTGTTTCGGTCGGAAAACCACAAATTAGATAAAAATGCATGGCGATACCCAACTTCATACACCGTTCTGCCGTGTCATCAACCCAACTTAGTTCAACACCTTTTTTCATGGAATCCAAAACACGTTGGTTGTAGGACTCCAGTCCAAAAATTAGTTTGCGGCAACCGGATTTATATAGCAGATCCATACGATCATCTTTTAGCAAACTCTTTTCAAATTTGAGTTCTCCCGTCCACTGAATATCGACCTTCTCTTCAATGATTTTGGCTGCAAAAGTTCTGAGAAAATTTATGGGGAGCGCCTCATCGGTGAAGAAAAAATGGTTGCAGTTGTATTTTTCTTGCAAAGTTTTAAAATCGTTCACCACATTTTCAGCATACCGAACATGAAACTCCATATGATCAAAGGGAATGGAACAAAATGCACATTTCTCCCAATAGCATCCTCTTGAACCCATCACTGGTAAAACTCTGTCTGGCGAAAGATAAAGGTCTAGAGGAAGTCCGTCAAAATCCGGTGTCGGCAAAGAATTGAGTTCCTCCTTGGCAAAGGGCCGGTTCACCATAACTTCTCCGTCTTGCCTATAAATCAGGTTAGGAACTTTCCTCAGGTCGCCATCTCCACGAAGTTGCTCAACCAGTCGAAGAAGCGGTGTCTCGCCTTCGTGCACAATAAAACTGTCAACAAAATTGAACAGGTGAGAACCATCTTGCTCCAACCGATCCACAAGTTTGGTGAACACACTCCCCCCGATGGTGATATGTATTTCAGGTCGGTTCTTTTTGACCAAATAGGCTAGAGTCAATCCTGAAATGATTTGCTCTACCGAAGTGATGGAAATACCCAAAATATCAATATCTTCTTCTAGGATTCCAGGTAGATACCATTGCTCGTACAGATCGTAGAAGAAATTTTCTTCAGGATGATTGAAAGAGTCAATCACCTCTGCTGACGAATAAGGGGAAAAACGCATCTGACTGCCAATTACAGTCAACTGTGATGGATAATAAGGAGCTAGTATATTATCCAGCCAAACATCCATAATCTTGAGATTTTCCATGTACTGGTCAATCTCATAAAATTCCTGACTGCGTTGCGAGGCTACAGCAGAGTCAATCTGATCTTTCAAGGCCATGACGATCTCTTCCGCTTCCCGGAGCTTGTTAAACTTCTCCGCTTCCGCCTTTGAGAGCCGGGGTTGTGAGCTCAGCTCATTCAACTCGCGAATGATTCTTTCGTAGAGTGGCTTGGCTTTTTCCCATGTACATAAGTCATTGAGTAATTCAATGGCAAGGTCACGCTGCACAACATCGTGAATCCCGTGCATATTGAGAAACGCTTTCAAGCTAGGCAAACTCAGATAAGGCTGAGATGGGTGCCAGGATGTAGGAAAAACCAGATAAATCATATTAATGAGCCTTAAACAATTTATGTGTTCTAAAACTTGTCTCGAACCACTACTCCCAAACAGGCGGCAGACAGCCAAGATTATTTTTGCAGAGAAAGACCTTTTCTAACCAAACAAAGTCAGCGCATATTACTACCAGCAGTTACGCCGGTTTAGGGGCCATAAAAACTAGCATAATCAGTTTCTCGTCGGTATGATTCACCACACCATGGTCCTCTCCCGATGCCGCCATCGTAATTTCATTCTGCGAAACAACTTTTTCTTCGGTACCCACGGTCACCTTCCCCTGACCTTGTAGTACATAATACACCTTATCAGACCCTTCATGGGAATGAACCTTCTGAACCTGGCCGGGTTCAAGACAGTATAAATCACAAAATAAATTATCCGAATCAAACAGGCTGACTTTTTTCATCTTTTCAGGGCTAAATTCAAACGCCCCACGAACATCGACCACTTTCATTCCCATATTTTTAGTTTCCGTTAAATGAGTTAAAGGGTGTTAACTATCATCGCCTTACCTTTTATCTTGCTCATAGTACAAAATAAAGCCAAGTCTCATGTTTCCGTTGCAGGCAAAAACTCTAAAACTTTCATATATTTAGAGATAATAACATATATGGCAAATCAGACCAAAATAAATGGGTTCAGAGGTTTACATTCAACCCTATTTAATTGACAACTCCCTTATGATCCACTATTTTGGATTAAACTATAAAGTCATATATTTTATGAAAATACGCATCCGGGGTACTTATTAGGTAATCAAATTTTAACGGGACGTAGCGCAGCCTGGTTAGCGCACTTGACTGGGGGTCAAGGGGTCGGAGGTTCAAATCCTCTCGTCCCGACCATATAAAACAATGGTTTAGCTCGAAAGAGCTAGACCATTGATTGATTTGGGTAGCAGTATGGGTATTATTTGCAGGAAAATCTACCTTTAACCGCCATTACTTGCTGGTGAGTGGCCCACAATATCTAGTGGCGAGTAAGTCGGCGTAAGAGGCCAGCGAACTTCAAATATTTAATGTCCGCTTTGGGTCGATAAGCGTCAGTTCAAATTTTAACTGAAAAAGGGATGGACCCATCACATTGCAAGAGCACCCAAGAGCGGAATCAGAATAGTTAGAAATATCTGTCGTCCGCTCATTTTTTTATCCACACCACTAATAAAGCTAGAGCAATAACTGTCAGAACGATGTTTAACGATTGAAGTACAAA
>DUAA01000164.1 GCA_012961055.1 Nitrospinaceae bacterium | reverse complement strand
AATCGTCGAGATGAAAACATGTGTCAATTACTATTAAAAACTATCGAAAAACCGCTTATTAACTAGTCATGAACCATTATTTCTATTTTGAGGTTGGGGATGGGGTCAAAAATACTTGAGGTTGTATGTCCTTGCTGCGAAACTAAACTTCAGGTAGATCAAAAAACGGGCGAAGTGATCTGGGAGGAGAGAAAACCCAAGCCCAAGACTTCGCTCAATGATCTGGTGAAGGACTTGGAAAACCAGAAAAAAGAGCAGGCGAATACTTTCAAGAAAAATAGCGAGAACCAGAAAGAGCGGGGCCGCGTTCTTGATGAAATTTTTAAGGAATCGCATAAACATGTGGATAAATCCGGAGAAAAACCTTTGCGAGATTTCGATTTCGACTAGCTGCTAGCTTACTTCTGGGCCAAAAAGGGGTGCTCCATCTGGCGAGCAATGGTTTTTTTGGTTTGAATCCCTTAATTACCTTCCTTAGTTAGAGAATAACCTTCATACCATCGAAAGCCAATTCCACACCTTCTGGCAGGTCCCGGGATACTTTTTCAAAATCAAAATGATGGTTGATGTGAGTAAGAATAGTTCTTTCAGGCTTCAGGGCCGCAACGGCTTTTAAGGCCTGGCTGAGGTTGAAATGCGTTAGGTGTGGTTTGAATCCTAGAGCGTTCAGGATTAAAATTTTCAGTCCCTTTAATTTTTTCTGCGTGCGGTCAGGAATGCCACTACAGTCGGTGATGTAGGCACAATCCTTGAACCGAAACCCATTAATAATTAGTTTCCCGTGTTGAATATCGAGGGGGATGACAGGAATATCACCGAAGTGGTAGGTTTTGTCTTCCAGAATGTTGGGGATCAATTGTGGAATGCCACCCCCAATTTGCTCGGCTTCTCCAAATATGTAGCTGAAGTTTTTACCCAGGTGCCCTAAAGTTTGTGCGTTACCATAAACAGGCAATGCGGCTTTATTAAAGAAATTAAAACTACGTAATTCATCGATTCCATGAACATGGTCGGCGTGGTGGTGGGTATATAGAACCGTGTCAATGGTTCTAATTCCATAACGCAGGCATTGCTGTCGCAAATCGGTGGACGTATCGACTAAAATAGTATGAGCGTTTTGCCGAACCAGGATCGATGAGCGCAAGCGCTTGTTACGTGGATCATTTGACAGGCAAACCTCGCAGTCGCAACAGAGAGAAGGTACCCCCGTTGAGGTTCCAGTTCCTAAAAACAGTATTTCCATGAAAATTTTCTATCCCGCTAGATGCCAGTGATGCTGGGCTAAACTTGCAATAGTTTTGCTTGGCGAAGGAAAATATCATCTCGCCAAACCAAGCCAATGCTCGGTTGCCTCCCACTCTGAGTGAGCAGAGCTACTCTTTCTGTATCATAGTAAGTAAGGTGCTCCAATGTGTCAAGGTGAGGGAGATTATAAATAGAGCTTCAGTTGTTTGGCTAGCCTGAAAAGGATTTATTAGGTCTGGGTGGATCAGGATTGAAAGCCTAGGGAAATTTATGATAAAATGCTTGTTTTGATAAACACTGGTTCCATTTAGAGGAGTTGAAAATGTCAGTATTAGTTGCTAAACCTGCTCCAGATTTCACTGCCCAAGCCGTGATGCCTGATGGCAGTTTCAAGGAGATTAAACTTTCCGACTATAAGGGGAAATACGTCATTTTGTTTTTCTACCCGTTGGATTTTACGTTTGTTTGCCCGACCGAGATCATCGCTTTTAGTGAGAAGATGGATGAGTTTAAGAAACGTAACACCGAAGTGCTCGGGGTTTCTGTTGACAGTCATTTCTCACATCTTGCTTGGAGAAATACAGATCGAAAAAAAGGTGGTCTCGGTGATATTGCTTATCCTCTTGTTGCAGATTTGAACAAGAAAATCACTAATGATTATGGGGTTATGCATGAAGCGGGAATAGCTTTTCGCGGGCTGTTCCTGATCGATAAGGACGGTGTGGTTCAGCATCAGGTCATCAATAATCTGCCACTTGGAAGAAGTATTGACGAAGCTCTGAGAATGGTCGATGCTTTGCAGTTCCATGAGAATAATGGAGAAGTATGCCCAGCGAACTGGAAAGCGGGTGAGGACGGTATGAAACCGGATCCTGACGGATCTCAAGAGTATTTCGGGAAACACAACTAACCACTAGGTATGAGGGCCAACCACTAATCATTTGATCTTCCGGCTGAAAGTTAAATCGGCTTAATGAGTTTTTGCCATTTTTCTCCCCTATCAAGGGGCTAGGCGGGAGGCAATCTAACTTGATTGTGTTTTTGAATTTTGGGGCGTTTCCGAGAGGTGACGCCCCCTTTTTTTGCTCAGGGATGCTTGATATAACTTTTTGTAAGTTGAGGTGGTTTTTTAATTATGATTTTGCTTTGTAATGATGATGGTTTTAATGCTGAAGGCCTGAGAACTCTTTACCGGGAACTCAGCCAAGATGATGATGTGATTATTGTTGCTCCAGAAACGGAGCAAAGTGCCATGGGTCATGCTATTACGCTAAACCATCCGCTCAAGGTCAGGAAGGTGGAGGAAGATGGTAAGTTCATTGGGTATGCCGTTAATGGAACTCCTGCTGACTGCGTGAAGCTGGCTCTTAATGTCCTGTTGGATAAACCACCTCATATTGTAGTTTCTGGAATAAACCTTGGAGGGAATCTCGGCATTTGTGCTCTCTATTCGGGAACTGTTTCAGCGGCCACCGAAGCGATGATTATGGGGTTTCCCAGTATCGCGGTTTCGCTGGACACCTATGAAAATCCAGATTTTAATCCTGCTGCAAAATTCACCCACAAGCTAACTTTACAAGTCCTTAAAATGGGATTGCCCGAGGGAGTAGTCTTAAATGTAAACGTTCCTCCTGTCCCAGAGAGTGAGATTGCCGGGGTATCCATCACTCGTCAGGGAAAGTCACGTGTGATTGAGTCGTTCGACCGACGGGTGGACCCACGAAATAATACTTATTATTGGATGGCAGGTGATATGCGATTTGATGAAGTTGAAGATGGAACGGATTGTGTGATGGTGGGTAAAAACTATATATCGGTGGCGCCAATTCATTTCGATCTTACCCACCACCCATCCATTGAAGTGATCAAAGGTTGGAACTTATAACTGCTGTAACCGCCGGTGCGTATTGCAATAGTTTTATCCACCTTCATGCTAGTGGAATAAAAAAAGGGGAAGGGCCAAGAGCCCTTCCCCTTTTTTAGTGTTCTGAAAAACTAATCTATCGCAGGAACTGCATCACGTAGAGCTTCTTTCCGACTCAGCTTAACTCTTCCCTGTTGATCCACGTCGATGACCTTGACCTTGATTTCATCACCTTCTTGAATCTCGTCGCTGACATTTTTGATGCGGCGATCACACACTTGTGAGATGTGAACCAAACCATCGGTGCCGGAAAAAATTTCTACAAAGGCACCGAAATCAACGATCTTTTTTACCTTGCCAAGATAGATTTTTCCAATCTCAA
>DUAA01000163.1 GCA_012961055.1 Nitrospinaceae bacterium | reverse complement strand
AACGGTTTTTCAGCCATGTCAATGCCATATTTCCAGCACCCTATTTCTCTTTGACTTTCAACAAGTTATTAATATTTTTTCATTCCCAATAAGTTCCACTTTTCACACACCTTAGGGTCACAATCCCTACCATCAAGATAAAAAACCTTATGAACCATCAAGCAACGCCCTTTGATGATCTAGGGTCGAGTACTTCCCGCAAACCATCCCCTAAAAGATTAAACGAGAGGATGGTGAAAAAAATTGCTGCCGAAGGAAACAGAATCAGATGAGGATAATATTTGATCGCCGTCCATCCGTCATTAGCCAGGCTTCCCCAACTGCTCAATGGTGGGGCAATTCCCAAGCCAATGAAACTCAATGTCGACTCGGATAAAATTGCCACCGGCACACGAAAACTGATAGTTACAACCAAAATACCCAGAATATTGGGGAAAATTTCCCGTACTAGAATTCTCGCAGGACTCGCACCTAGAGCGCGGGCCGCCTGTACAAAAGGGAACTCCTTTATTCGTAGCACTTCTCCACGCACCAATCTGGCAACCGTGACCCAACTTACTAATGTCAGAGCAATGAAAATTCCCGTCAGTCCCCGCCCCATCAATACAGTAATAAGTATAATCATCAATAGATCAGGAAGAGCAAAAACCACATCAACAAATCGCATCATCAGATTATCAGTTCTGCCACCGACATAAGCAGAAATCGCGCCATAAACCGTCCCGATCAACAAAGCAAATAAAGTGGTGAAGACACCTATAAACAATGATACACGAGCGCCATAAATCATACGCGAAAGAAGATCACGGCCCAGACGATCCGTACCCATCCAATGTTCAACACTAGGAAAATTCAGCGCCTGGAGTGTGTCCTGCGTATCATAAGAATACGGTGCCACCCATGGAGCCAATACCGCCAGCCCAGATATAATGAGGAGAAACCCAGCGCTCAATTTTGCAACAAGAGAAAGTTTGTTCATAATTTTATTTCATAGTAACTCTTGGGTCGAGCCAGCCGTAAACCAAATCCACCACTGTATTAGCGATAATAATCAACACAGCGTAAACCAGGGTCACCCCCATAATTAATGGATAGTCTCGGTTGGTTACTGCAGTGATGAAGAAACGACCCATTCCAGGAATAGAAAAGATATATTCAATCACGAATGAACCGGTGACCAAACCGGCTGTCAAAGGCCCCATCACAGAAACAATAGGATAAATTGAATTTATCAAAACATGCTTGAACATAATTACGGGCTCCGTCAGCCCTTTTGCTCGTGCGGTGCGAATATAGTCCGAAGCTAAAACGTCAAGCATAGTAGTTCGAGTCAACCTAGCCACATACCCCGCAAAACCTGCTCCCAAAGCAAACGCAGGCAAAATTATGTAACGGGGCCCTTCCCATAAAGCTGGAGGAAGCAGATGCCAGTGATGCGAGAAAACCCATACAGATACAGCCCCCAGAACAAAGCTGGGCACTGAAATTCCCATTGCTGCCAAAAGCAGTACAGACCGATCCAGCAATGAGTTTTGCCAATAGGCCGATATCATCCCGGCAGGAACACCCAGTCCCAAGACAACCAATACAGCACAGAGGCCCAAGACAAACGATACAGGGAAGGTGTCCCTAATAATATCTGAAACATCTCGACCCAAATATTTATAAGACGGACCCAAATCGCCCTGAAACAATTGTTTTATGTACAGGAGGTATTGCAGAGGAAGAGGTTTATCGAGGTGATATTTGGCTTCAATATTAGCCTTAATTTCCGGTGGAAGGATTTTCTCCGTATCGAATGGTCCACCCGGAACCACATGCATGATGAAAAAGGTGATTGTCGCGACCATGATCAGCACAGGCAAACCCAATAAGATCCGTCTGATTATAAATCGTAACATACCATTATTTTGTTGAAACACCTAGTGGCAAGATTAAAGTTTTTTTAAAAATTTTCCATTGAAAAAATTTAATCTCGATCTTTTTCACGGGCTATCACCATTTCCATACTTTTTAACTAGTATATTTCAATACTCTTGGAAATGGGTTTCAACTCGATGGTTGTTATTGGGTGTTCGACGGCTCAGGAATCCAGAAGGTTCTGTTAGCATCAAGATATTGTTTAAAACCTAAAACCATACCGGACCTTCCTTCTCTAGAGGTTTACCGGCCTCTTTTACCACTTAGTTTTTCTCTAAATTAGTTCCTTTAAAAAACTTCCCAACAGGTTATCACCTGACAATATAGGGTTCCATTTTTCACAAGCTTTCTGGTATAGAAGTTCTTCCCTTTATTAAAAGGAAGACTTCCAAATCAAGAAAAATACCATCCAATTCCAGAGTCATTATCTTTACAATTGCCTTTGTTTTCGCGATACAACCTGTATCCGGTTATCCCGTAAATTACATTTATGGTTGTAACCTTTTGGGTTACGCTTGTATGTAAATTGAAAAATCCCATGAAGCTATTGAAGTATTCAATAGAACTCTGACCGTAAATCCTAATTATCATGAAGCCCAACTTCATCTTTCAACCTGCCACCCCAAACTGGACAATACCTCACAAATTGCGATACTTTTAATTTATGTAAAAATCAAAACATTAAGAAAATTAAACAACTCAAATATAAATTATTTTCTCTCCCCTTTAGGTAGGCTGAGATATAATCAAGGGTCGTTTAATAGCATGTTGGAAATCTCATGAAATACCTTTCTTTAAAAGAATTCATAGATCGGTTGGAACTTGAAGGAGAACTGGTACGGGTTACTGAAACCGTTTCTCCTATTCTAGAAATTGCAGAAATTACCGATCGAGTATCAAAACAACCCAGTGGAGGCAAGGCCCTGCTTTTCGAAAACGTTGAAGGCAGTTCCATGCCTGTATTGATCAATGCTTTTGGTAGTGCCAAACGAATGAATCTGGCGCTGGGTGTTCATAACCTTGAAGACATCGCCAAAAGAATTGAAAGCTATATAAAAATCCCTCCTCCAACTACCCTGTTGGATAAAGCAAAATTACTGCCCATGCTTTTACAGGCAGCACAATTCCCGCCCAAACTTTTGCGAACTTCCAATCCGCCTTGTCAAGAAATTGTACATCTCCATGATGATATAGACCTTGGAATGATCCCGGTTCTGCAATGTTGGCCTCAGGATGCAGGAAGGTTCATCACCTTCCCAATTGTCATCAATCGAAGTGTGGATAAAAAAATTAAGAATGTTGGGCTCTATCGTATGCAAATTTATGACAAAAATACTACTGGCATGCATTGGCATATTCATAAAGATGGCGCTCACTTTTTCCATGAATTCCGTAAACAAAATAAAATAATGGAAGTCGCGGTCGCTATCGGCGCTGACCCAGCGTCCTGCTATTCTGCTTCCGCTCCCCTGCCCTATGGCATTGACGAGTTTCTCTTGGCAGGATTTATTCGGAAGACAAGCGTACCACTGGCAAAGTGCAAGACAGTAGATCTGGAAGTTCCAGCCCATGCAGAAATCGTCTTGGAAGGCTATATCGACCCATCGGAAATGCGTTTGGAAGGACCCTT
>DUAA01000162.1:1643-3596 GCA_012961055.1 Nitrospinaceae bacterium | reverse complement strand
TGGTTGCGTCCAAAATGGGAATGCCTTATGCTTTTCCCATGGAACGGGATTTATGGGACTACGAAAGAAAAGCTCGAAAACAGGGCTACCAGTATGTTGCCGGGGTGGATGAGGCCGGGCGCGGCCCCTTGGCGGGACCGGTGGTTGCTGCTGCTGTAGTCTTGCCTTTAGGTGCTAATCTGCATGGTTTGGACGATTCCAAAAAACTTTCTCCTGCAAAACGCGAGGAACTGTTTCCGAAGATAAAGGCGCAGGCATTGGCCTATGGCGTGGCTGTGGTCAGTCCGGAGATGATTGATAAAATTAATATTCTTCAGGCGGCCCTCTTGGCTATGAAACAGGCGGTGGAACAGTTGAAACCGGTTCCTGACTTGTTGCTTATTGATGGGAATCAGAAAATCGATTCAACCTTGGATCAATGGGCTATTACGAAAGGGGATGCTGAGAGTTTTTCTATTTCTGCCGCCTCAATCCTTGCAAAAGTGACTCGGGACCATATTATGGAAAACTACCATCACCAATATCCGCAATATGAGTTTGACCGGCACAAGGGTTACGGCACGATACTCCATCGAGGTTTGATTGCCGAACACGGTCCCTGTCCCATTCACCGCCGAACTTTCAAAGGTGTCACAGAATATTTAATAGGGTAATTTTTTATGCTCTCATTATTAAACAAGAAATGGTGCCTATCTGAACCTCCTGCAGAAACAGTGGCTCTACTGGAGAATGAGCTCCGCCTTCCTACTGCGATTGCGATACTTCTGGCGAACCGCGGGGTAACTTCGGTGGAGTCTGCCCGAGACCTGATCGAAGCGGATTTTGGGCGCCTGCATGATCCATTTTTGATGACAGGCATGCGCCAGGCGGTGAATAGGGTGCTTCAGGCATTGAACAAAAAAGAGTCCATTACCGTTTTTTGCGATTACGATGTTGATGGCGTTACTTCAGCCGCATTTCTTACCCATTTTTTCCGCGATTTGAATTGTCTCATCGAGGCTTATTTGCCTGAACGCCGGTCTGAAGGCTATGGACTCAACTCAGATGCCGTACGTAAAATTCGTGCAGGCGGTGCCGGCCTGATGATCACTGCTGATTGCGGCATCACCGGTGTGAAGGAGGTGGCTCTAGCAAATGAACTTGGGTTGGATGTTATCATCACCGATCATCATCAGGTCGGAGAAGAGGGTTTGCCGCCAGCCATCGCGGTTCTAAATCCGCATCGCTCAGATTGTGATTACCCTTATCAATTTTTATGTGGAGTGGGTCTGGCATTTAAGTTGGCTATTGCAGTGCGTACCGGATTGCATGCAGCGGGTTGGCCCAAGGAGAGTTTGCCCAACTTAAAGCGCCATTTGGATTTGTTTGCTCTGGGGACCATTGCTGATGTCGCTCCGTTAACCGGCGAGAATCATATTTTAACATTACACGGGCTTAAAATGTTGTCGACTACTTCCAAACCTGGGCTCGTGGCTCTGAAAGAAACAGCGGGTATTGTGGGCAATGTCGATGCATCCTCGGTTGGATTCGGGCTCGGCCCCCGACTCAACGCCGCTGGCAGGTTGGGCCGGGCTGATAACGGTTTGCACCTGTTAACATCTACCGATTTAAAAGAAGCTAAAGCTCTGGCTTTGGAGCTGGATCAAACCAACAAAGAGCGAAAAGAAATTCAGGAAGAAACTGTTGCAGAAGCAGAACTGCTCCTCCATCGAGAAATCAACCTGGATGAGGACCGGGTGATTGTGCTGGCTTCGGAAATTTTTCATCCAGGGGTTATTGGCATTGCCGCTTCCCGACTGGTCGATATATACCAGCGACCCACCGTCCTGATTGCGCTGGAAGATGGACAAGGAAAAGGGTCCGGTCGCAGTATCCCGCGCTTCAATCTGTTCAAAGCGTTTACTAATTGTTCCGGATATCTGATCCAATTTGGTGGACATGCTTACGCTGCTG
>DUAA01000162.1:0-1599 GCA_012961055.1 Nitrospinaceae bacterium | reverse complement strand
GTAAAGCCATAAATGAGGTGGGGCATCGACATTTAACCGAAGAAGACCTGATTCCAGAAATCCGGTTAGATACTATGTTAGCCCTTGAGGAAATAGATCGCTCCCTCTACAGCCAGATGGAATTGTTAGAACCGTTTGGTGCTGAAAACCCAGTTCCCATATTTTTGTCGCAGGGTGTAAAAATGCAGGAGGTTAAATTTATAGGTAAGGACAAAAATCATGTCAGGTTTCGAGCGCAACAAGGCCAGGTTCGGATCGAAGGCGTAGGTTTTGGTTTAGCAGAGGTGTTTGAATCGGTTGATATGGCAACGACATTATTTGATATTGCCTATGAACTTAACCTCAACACCTGGAATGGCAGGGATAAGCTGGAGATCAAGCTTTTAGATATTTGTTTAAGAAAGTCTAGTGCTCTCTCCAAGAAAACCACGTAAGTGTTTGCTCGCTTGTGTCCGTATGGTGAAGTTAGGGATGAGGTGAAGTCGAAACTTAGCTTAAAATATAACTTATTAATTTATTGGAGTTTATTTTATTGGAAAGTGGAAAAACCTATTCCCATTCAATAGAATTGTAGAAATAAACCCTTATTTGTCTATTTTTAGACTAATGTTGTAATCTGTAGAAATCATAGCATTTCTAACTTGCTATAGAATAACGAGTTATGATGGTTTAAAATGTTCCGAAAAGATATGTATCTGGAATGCTGTGAGTGGGCTACTTAGTGGTTGATTTCCAGTGTCTTGCGAGTTCTTGTGCTGTTTTTCTATTTATTGTGAAAATTCAATGCCCCTGCCGTGTATTGACACACTCTGAGGTTATGATATAGGATATTTCCCACAACGAACTATATTTATGTTTTTTTAGGGGGAACTATGAGAATGATTTGGAAAAATTTGTTTTTGGTTGTCTTAGTTTGTGCTTTTTTAGCACCAATCAATGTTTTTGCTATGAGTGATGCCGAAGAACTGAGTGCGATTAAAAAAGAATTTGGTTCTGTTTTAAGTCTTAAAGGAACAGCAAGAAAAGAAATTAATGCTATTGCTAATTTATTCGCACCAGGTTCCAAACTTGCTGCAATTGATGCTACTAAGGCAAGTGGAGAGTATTGTATGTTGGAGAAGGTTACCAAACACAATATGATTCATTATGCTAGCAACCCCAAGAATACCCACGAAGATATTGTTTACTATCTTAATCCTGCGACTTTCATCAAAAGTGGAATGGATGTAAGTAAACTTCCGAAACATCCTAAATCTTTAGGAAAAATGACACCTCTTCAATGGTATTACTATGATGGAACCTATGTGGAACCCCATCAAGGAACGCAAATGAATAAAGCATTTGTCATTATGACGGTTGATTTAATGTAAGTAAGTTTTACTGAAAACCCACTGCCTTCGGGTGGTGGGTTTTTTTGTGCTCAAAACAAATTCTCTGTAAGAGTTTAACGACTAAGACACGGTATGTCCCATCATAAAAAATGTAAATTATTGGATTAAAATGATTTAATTGATTGGAAGGTGGAAAAACCTATTCCCATTCAATGGTGCCGGGGGGTTTGGAGCTGATATCATAAACGACCCGGTTGACTCCATGCAC
>DUAA01000161.1 GCA_012961055.1 Nitrospinaceae bacterium | reverse complement strand
AATCGTTCACCTCCCCATCATTCATTTGCTCGAGTATAACCGGTATATGTGAATGGCCCACAAAGCAGATGGGAGCCGCAAAGTTTCTAAAATAGCGTTTGCCCTCCTCCTTTGAAATCACATAATGCCAGGCTTCCGGCTCAAAAGGGGATGAGTGCACCCAATAAACTCCATCCTCTTCATGATCCAGAGGAAGGGATTTGAGAAAGTTTTTATTTTCTTCCGTGAGTTGATCCCGGGTCCACAGGCAAGAATCATAGGCATAGGGGTTAAAATAACTGGTATCTGTCTTCTCAACAGCACCCCAATCGTGGTTCCCTGCTATGATCAAATCAGCATGATTCCTTACCCATTCAACACAAGGGTTGGGGTCAGCGCCATAACCAACAATGTCCCCAAGACAAATCAGCTTGTCGTAGCTTATAGATTCTATTTCTTTTTGGAATTGCTTTAGAGCCTCTAGGTTGCTATGTAAATCGGAAAAAACAATATAACGCATGGTGGCATAGCGTTTTATTCTGCAGTTTTAGGAAAGTTGTCCTTAAAGGGTTTCTTTAAAAACCTTATCAAGAATTCCATTGACAAAATCCGGAGAATCTTCAGACCCAAATTTTTTAGCAATCTCAACAGCCTCATTGATAACAACTTTTGGTGGAGTGTAAGTCTCAAATAACAATTCACTAATACCAAGGCGTAAAATATTTCGATCGACCATAGACATGCGTTCTAATTCCCAGTGGTCACTGAATTGTTTAATCTTTTTATCAACCTCTTCCGTCCCAGTAAAAACCTTATTGATCAGCACCTTCATGAATTCCGTTATTTCAGAATCAACATCCGCTCGTTCACAAAACTGTTTCAACTGAGCTTCACGATCTGCAGGATTAAACTCTATCTGATACAGAAATTTCAACGCCAATTCTCTTGCACCACGTCGTTTCCCCATATGGGACCTCAAATCTTTCTGAATAGATTTGCCATTTCAATAGCAGCAAGTGCCGTTTCCCTGCCTTTATTGGAAGAGTTGTCTCCCGATCTTGCTACGGCCTGTTCCAAGTTATTCGTAGTCAACACGCCAAACAATACGGGAATATTAGACTCGAGTCCCACCTGACCAACTCCACGACTGGCTTCAGACGAGATAAAATCGAAATGCGGGGTATCTCCTTTTATCACCGCTCCAAGGCAAACAATAGCATCGAAATCGTTGGAGAAACAAAGTTTTTTAGCGGCTTGGGGGATTTCAAATGCTCCGGGAACCCGGACCACTTTCAGGTCACCTTCATCGACCCCGTGTTCCTTAAGTGCTGTTAGCGCACCACTGAGAAGTTCGTTGGTTACAAAGTCATTAAAGCGGCTCACTATGATTCCAAAACGGAGTCCCTTCGCATTGTAGTCCCCTTCTATATATTCAACCATGCATATGATTCATTTGATATTTTGGAACATATGACCCAATCTTTCCTGTTTGGTCCGAAGATATTTTATATTGTCGTCTTTAGCCTGAACTTCAATATGAACCCTTTCAACCAAATGCAGGCCATAACCTTCCAGTCCTACAATCTTGCGGGGATTATTGGTCATGATCCTTATCTTTCCGAGTCCCAATTTACGAAGGATCTGGGCACCGATACCATAGTCCCGCAAATCAGGCTTGAATCCAAGTTCTTCATTGGCCTGAACGGTATCTTTTCCCTGATCCTGTAAGGCATACGCTTTCATTTTGTTGACAAGCCCTATACCTCGCCCCTCTTGATACAAATAAAGCAGCACACCTGTCCCTTCTTGATCGATCATAGCCATAGATTTTTGCAACTGTTCGCCACAATCGCATCTGTAGGAACCAAAAACATCTCCAGTCAAACATTGCGAGTGAACCCGTACCAAAGTAGGCTCATCTTCCCGAATTTCTCCTTTAACCAAAGCAATATGGGTCTGATCATTCAAAATATTTTTAAAGACAACCGATCTAAACTCCCCATGAGGTGTTGGCAGCAAAGTAGAGGTCACCTCTTCTACCAACGCTTCCTGCTTAAGCCTATATTCAGCGAGGTCTTTAGTGGTGATCATTTTCAGACCATGCTCTTTTATAAACTCCGTTAAGTGAGAAACCCGGGCCATGGTGCCATCATCATTCATAATTTCACAAATCACACCATAAGGCTGCAAACCGGCTATACGCGCTATATCTACTGAGGCCTCGGTCTGCCCCATGCGAACCAACACGCCTCCATTTTTTGCCCGCAAAGGAAAAATATGCCCCGGCTTTACTAAGTCACCTTTGGAGGATTCAGGATCAATCGCAACTTTAATAGTGTGCGCTCTATCTGCTGCAGAAATTCCTGTGGTCACTCCATTTCTAGCATCAATGGAAACCGTAAAGGGAGTTTCAAAAACAGACTGGTTGTCCTCAACCATCATGTTCAATCCCAAATCATGCGTCCTGCTCTCCGTCAAAGTAAGACAAATTAGTCCACGGCCAAACTTCGCCATGAAGTTAATTATCTCCGCGGTAACTTTCTCCGCAGCGATCATCAGATCACCTTCATTTTCCCGGTCCTCATCATCTACAATGACTATCATTTTCCCCTGCCGAACCTCTTCAAGGGCTTCTTCTATCGTGCTAAATACTTTTTCCATATCTTCCTCAATCATGAGAATCCCCGCTGACGAAGAAAGTCAAGAGAAGGTCGTTTCTCATGCGGATTCAACAGGGTTTCACAAGCTTTAAATACGTATTTACCAATCATATCACATTCAATATTTATTAAATCTCCTATTTTTCTTGAGTTCAGGTTGGTATGACCCAAAGTAAACGGGATAACCGAAACCGTAAATTGGTTATCCTTACAGTCGAAAACAGTCAAGCTGATTCCATCTAAAGCGATGGAACCTTTTTCCATGATGAAAGAACCCAGTTCCGCAGGGTGGGAAAACCGGAATAAAACTTCACCCGGTTTCTCTTCAATGCTAACAATTTCACCAACCTGATCTATGTGCCCACTGACAAAATGACCACTGATTTTTGTTAATGGGGTTAGGGATCGCTCTAGGTTAACCTGGTCGTCTATTTTTGCATTCTTAAAGTTGGTCCGGCTCAGGGTTTCTGTACTCAGGTCCAGCTTAAAAGTTGTTTCGGTAGAATCCACAACGGTAAGGCAAACTCCGTTCACTGCAATGCTTTCACCATCTTCAAAGTCAGTAAAACCCGCGTTTATAACCAATACGGCCCCCTCGTTTTTCTGGTCATACTCACCTATAGTTCCCACTGCTTGAATTATTCCACTAAACATGGTGTCGCCTCCAACATTAAATCCTCACCAATTTTTGTTACTTCAAGGTTCTTTAATTTTATTGAACTACCCACCTTCAATACTCCCTGCCCTCCAAAAAAACCGGGAGCTCGAGAACCCCCTATTAAAATCGGGCTGATGAATGTAACAATCCGATCCACCACACCTGCGTTCAAAACACTGGAATTCAGTTCAGCACCACCCTCAATCAGTATAGAGTTCACCTCTCTATTTGCCAAACCTTTCAGGAGAGGCTTGACATGAAACCCATTTTTATCAGATTTGGCATTTAGAATTTCTACTTTCTTAGCAACAAGC
>DUAA01000160.1:2909-3631 GCA_012961055.1 Nitrospinaceae bacterium | reverse complement strand
TTTTACACTGTCGAATGTGTTTCATTCGCGATTAATCTTGGGCGCAGACAATAAAGCTTCCTGAAAGTTCAAGCGCTAGATTATAGCAAACCGCCGGCCTGGATATCGCGTTAGTAAATAGCAAGTCCTCCCAGCCTCTGTGGAATTTGAAATCAGCCTTCAGACTTGGCGTAGTTCTGGGGTTCACCAATAAGAATGGCTTTTATAGTGCCTCACACTGGCACAATTCACGGATGTATTGAACCATGGACTGGATGGTACCTTCGTCCAAAGTGTGTTCCCAGGCTGGCATACATGGGGCCCGGCCCACCGAAAGTCCGCCGAACTTGATGGCTTTATAAAGTTGTTCATTGCTCCGGGTCTCCAGATATTCGGCTTTAGTGTGGTTACGCGGTGGCACGGTAAGGAATTTAGCGTTGATGCCGTTGCCTTTTCCTTCACTCCCATGACATTGGACGCAGTACCACTGATAAGTTTTACGGGTATTTTCTGTAATCCGCACGGGTTCGGGTTGTGGAGCTTGAAGAGGAACTTCCTTGATCTTCTGTTGAATGGGAGGCCTCTGGGTTGGCGCAACCTGTTTTTCTGCGTCTTCCCCGCATCCAGATATGCAAGCCAGAACAGCTATAGTGGTTAGCCTTGTAAGAAACATTTTGTAATTTATTTTCATATAAAATAGAGGGAACCTTACTTCATATTATCTTTTAGGAACTGCCCTAGAT
>DUAA01000160.1:1243-2764 GCA_012961055.1 Nitrospinaceae bacterium | reverse complement strand
ATAAATTTACCCATATGACGTTTCCCCTGGTTCCAAGAGTTGTCAATTCCGTTGACAGGATTTTGTTTATCAGCAAACAACTTTGAATGATTGATCCGATAATGACGGAACTCTGACACATCAAGAATATTCTGTCTACGCCAACAACCAGAGCAAACAATGCTGTCGAAGATTATTCCACGTTACACAATAGGCTGCTATCGTTTTGTTTACTTCGACCAAGCTGCCGTCACATCTCGCTGTCGCTCCTCCTACAAAATGCTCTAGTAAACACGCTTGCTTACTTTCACTTAATTTACTCTTCCTCATTGCTATCACCTAATAACATTTATTCGCTGTTATCTAGGACGGCCCCTTCTTTTTTTAGAGTCATTAGAAATCGGGAGAATTGGTGCTGCATATCGGAGCCCATTTTGTATCGGGGCATACGACCCTTTGGTATGTAAATTTCTGGTGTTTTTAGCCAGTTAGCAACCCAATTGATTTGCAGCCGATTTCCTGCGTTTACCAGCGATGGGCCTGATATACCTCCTCGAACTTTTCCGGCCAGATTCAGGCTTTGATGGCAGGAAATGCATCCGAAGGTTCTCTCAAATTGATATTTGATTTTGGCGCGCAGTCCTTTTGATAGAGGATCTGTGGTAACTGGATTAATTATTTGTCCTGTAAATTTCAAGTTCATCAGACTGTGGGTCAAGGCGTTTGCATCTTCTTCCAAAAAAGTAGGGTGTAACGTTAGGTTCGGTCCTTGCAATAAGTTGGGATCCGTGATCAACCTAGAAGGTCGAATGAGCTCAGGCTTTTTCAGAAACTGTTTTAACCAATTTGGTTGGAACTTATCGCCTGCAAAATGCAGGTCAGGCCCGGTAAAAACTCTCCCCGTATCCTTAGCGCTCAGCCGATGGCAGGAGATACAGTTTTTATCTTCCAAAATCTCTGCTTCCACGGCGATCGAAAAAAGCGCTAGGAATCCACCTATATAAAATAAAATGAAAAATTTAGAGGTCATTGTTCAAGGTCCAGCAAAGGTTCCAGAGATCGTTCATTATTTTCGTCTTCAGGTTGCGACGTATCATCGCTTTCGAAAATATTGTATAAAAATTCAATGATATTGTTTTCTTTTTTGATCTCTTCTGGAGGGGTTTCGGGTTCCAATGGAAGCGCATTCTGTGACGGTAGCTTAAATTGATTGAGGGAGCTATCAATAGTAGGGATATCGGGTTCTACACTCACAAACTGGTTTCTTTCCACATCATAAAAGAGGTCATCTCGTAATGGCGGGGGTCCCATACTATTTTCTTGGACACGGTGTTGGGAATCGTAGGGAAATTCCTGTCGGGAAAGCAATCGCGGAAAACTCAGTTCGCGTAAGTTGAGGAAGCGGTATGCCCTAAAGCTGTCTGTCTTTTCCTGCAATGCAGATATTTCTTCTAAATTTAGAAAACGAATTTCTTCGCTAGGATAAGGCGTCTGCAAAGATTCTCCATTCTGCGTCAGCCCCTGCTTAAGTTGGAAATGGGG
>DUAA01000160.1:0-1130 GCA_012961055.1 Nitrospinaceae bacterium | reverse complement strand
CCTACGGCCAATTCATTTTGATGACAGGACTCACAACTGCGGACTGTTTTACGAATCGTATGCGGAGAATAGGCGGTCCAGATCATGCCTGTTCCTCCATCCATAGTTAACGGCGGTTCTGCCCGTTTAGTCGGGAGTCCAAGGGGACTGGTCTGATCGGTGATGAAATACTGGTAGCGAGGTTTAAGTATTGAGTATTTTCCACGACTATTTTTCCCCATTATTAAATCCGACCATCCTGTTTCTGTAAACACGGACCACCAGTATCCCGGTAGAATATCTCCATCGATATTATTAGGTCGTGAAACTGCGGAGAGCCAGTTGATCATTCCGCCTACTTCATCTCCGGTTAATTGCTCTTGCAGGCTCGGGTCATCCAGATTCCAAGTCTTCCATTTTTCAGGAGCGAAGGTGTTTTCTCGAATGAGATGCATTCCCCATTCTCCGGATGACCATCGGGCATGGCAGGCTGAACACTCCATCCCGTCCATATGTTTTGGAATTTGGTGTGCAACGGAGGGTTTAATGTTTTTAAGTAAAGGGATAGTATGTTTCTTGCCAGTTACCTTGGAATATAAAACCCATTTATCCTTTACCTGTTTGATATGCATCATGGGAGAGGAATTGGAATTCACCAATACAACATCCCCTGCCCGTACTCTTCTTTTCAGGTTGGGATTTAAATTGATTTTCTTTAGTAGTTGTTTAGTATTTACATTAGACTTAATCAACAGTAAACCTTCAGGTTTTGTCGAGGGTGTTCCGTGGCAGTCGGTGCAACGAATTTGAACCGCTGACCGCAGACCTTCTTCTTCAATTTCAGGTTTTAACTCATCTCCAATGTGGCAGTCGATACAATGCATTCCTTTTTCACGATGAATATCGGGTACGAGGAATTCATGCTCCTTACCATATAAAACCGGTTTTTGATCGCTGATAGATTTTGGAACGGAACTAGGGCGGGAGGGTTTGGCAAACAGCCCTTCAAACTCTTCTCCGACACCATTATTATTGTGGCAATGTTCACATTGTACACTGGGTATGGCGGTGGTGAATTTGTGCAGCAAAGGGTAGCCTCTGCGGTTACTCAGGGACTTGCTGGCAAATTTTCGTTCAAACCGGTTTTGGTT
>DUAA01000159.1 GCA_012961055.1 Nitrospinaceae bacterium | reverse complement strand
CATGAGCGCGAAAACCACGATCATTAATAAAAAGATTAAGCCCAGCACGAAAAGCAACCGGGTTTCCGGTTGTCTGAATTTTCTCAGAATACGATTTATTGGATAAAAAAACACTTTTACGATTTTCGTTAATTAAAAAATCATTATAGCGGTTTAATTTATAGAAGAAAAACTCTCATATAAAGTAAACGTAGGAATAATCCTTGTGGTGTTGACATGGAGGACTATCTTTAATAGGCTGTTTATCGGAAACATTCATAGCTACGAGTTTGATTTTTTAAATGCATCGAGGCCACCTTTTGATCCAATCCAAGCCATCGCTCAGAAAGAGGAGGAGTCTTTTACTTTTTCTTTCCACTGCCATTTTTTTGCAAGGTTGCGGGGTCGGAGAGAATCCGGTAAAAAAAATTCAGAGCGAACTGCAAAACGAGAAAGAATATACGATTATTCTCCATGACATGCGCGAAGAGGGGAACTTCGTACCTTCTTATTACCATCAATATCGTGTAGATATTGGAGAACAAAAATCGGTACGTTCCTTCAAAGAAGTCGATAAAAATTTTTATAATAAAAATGGCCCGTATCTCGGTATGGCTTTAGCAGGCAAAACAGCTGATGGCAAGATCACCAATACGCCTTTTCCAAATGGTTACCAATACGTTGGCAATTCGCAATATGGTCAGTGGCGGCAGAATAGCAGCGGCGGCAGCATGTGGGAGTTTTACGGAAAATATATGTTGATGTCGCAAGTGATGAACTGGGGCGGATTTGGGCTCAGCCGAAACCACTATAATGATTATTCTTCCTTCAATAGGTCAGGCCGCCCTTATTATGGACCAAAGCGAGAGTATGGAACATCGGGAACGGTAACGAAAAAACAAAAACCTGATTTTTTCAAAAGAAAAATGGCGAAAAAAACCCGATCGCAATCCCGCTTCCAAAACAAAGTCAAACAACGCATGGGGCGTAGCAAAAACACTTTTAGAAGCCGCGGTTTCAGTTTCGGTAAATAATTATGAATCTCGATCACATCTTATCCTCATTGATTTACCTGACCGCCTGTTTTGCCGTCTTTGCAGTCGGACATTTTGTGTTTATTCTGTTCCGGCGAAGCTATAACATCAAAGATGAACTGGTAGAAAAAGACAATGCGGCTTTAGCCCTGGTCCTGTGTGGCTATTATCTGGGGTTGACCTTCTCCATCGGCGGGGTGATCGCCGGACCCTCTGCCGGGTTGGAAGCCGACTTGATCGACATGCTGGTTTATGGACCTTTAGCGATTTTATTGCTCAACCTCTCGGCTTTGATCAATGACCGTTTCATTCTTTCTGAGTTCGATATTCGCAAAGAAATTTTGCAAGATCAAAATTGCGGCACCGGCGTAGTAGAGTTTGCTATTTTTGTAGCAACAGGCCTCAATATATACGGAGCCCTATACGGTCAGGGTGGCTCTATTGTCACGGCCATTGCCTTCTGGGCTTTGGGCCAAACCGTTCTTGTTCTCATTGGCAAATATTATAATCTCATTACGCAATACAATATTCACGAGCATATTGAAAAAGATAATGTTGCTGTAGGAATCGGCTTTGCCGGAGCCCTGATAGGCATCGGCAATTTGTTGCGCACAGCTTCCGCCGAAAATTTTATTTCCTGGGAAGAAAACTTATCAACCTTCTTCCTTTATATGCTAGTGGGAATCATCCTGCTTCCTGTTGCACGCACTATCACGGACCGTATTCTTTTACCCGGACGCAGTTTGGCCGATGAATTAGTCAATCAGGAAAAACCCAATCAGGGCGCAGCATTTCTGGAAGCCTCCTCCTACATAGGTGCCTCGTTCCTCATAACCTGGTGCATTTAAAACCGGGTTGACCCATCCATGTCAACACCTGCCACCGATAACTCCGAGAACACCCAACTCCGTCGCCTGAGTTTTATTCTAAAAATCTGCGTCTTCACCACAGGGTGCGCAGCAATGGTGACCGAATACACTTTAGCCACCCTGGCCACCTACCTCTTAGGAAATTCGATTCTGCAATGGACGATAGTCATTTCTCTTATGCTGTTTTCCATGGGACTTGGAAGTCGGTACAGTCGTAAATTTGAGAACCATTTGCTGGATCGATTTGTCACGATTGAATTCAGTCTGTCATTTCTGTGTACATTTTCCGCAATGTTCTGTTTTTGGATTGCGGCTTACACCACGAATTTTGGTCTTGTGGTTTATGCAGTGGCCTGCATGATCGGATTCATGACTGGACTGGAAATTCCATTGATCACGCGCATCAACCAGTCCTATGAATCGTTACGGGAAAATATATCCTCCGTCATGGAATACGATTATTACGGTGGTCTGATCGGTGGGGCACTGTTTGCCTTTGTCCTGCTTCCTTTTCTCGGGCTGACTTATACTCCTGTCCTCATTGGCAGCCTTAACCTGCTGGTGGCCTCGCTAATATTGTGGTATTTTCCAGACCGCTTAACTCGACCCCGCGCTCTGAACGCTCAATTTGCCACATTATTTTTAGTCTCAGTCCTGGCCTTTGCAGTTGCCAAACCGATTATCTTATACAGCGAACAGCGCAAATATAAAGATAAAATTGTTTATCAGGAACAAACCCGTTATCAGAAAATTGTCCTCACTCAATGGAAAGACGATTATTGGCTTTTTATAAATGGGAGCACCCAATTCAGCACCTACGATGAAGAAAGGTATCACGAACCCTTGGTACATCCTCTCATGGGGTTAATTAAGGAGCACAAGGACATACTGCTATTAGGAGGAGGTGACGGATTAGCCGCCAGGGAAATCCTCAAATATCCTGATGTGGAAAACCTCACCCTCGTTGATCTTGATCCCGCCATGACCAGATTGGCCCAACAAGATAAAATTTTCCTCAGCATCAATCAGGGCTCGCTCAACGATCCTCGCGTGCGTGTGGTCAATCAAGACGCCTATCAATTTATAAATAACTCTGGCGACCTATACGATGCCGTTATCATCGATCTTCCCGATCCGAAATCCGTTTCATTATCATTGCTCTATTCGCTGGGGTTTTATAAGATGATTGAGAAGCATCTTAAACCTTTCGGTGCGATGGTGACGCAAAGTACCAGTCCTTTATATTCTCCCGAAGCATTTCTTTGTATTATAAAATCCATGCAGGCCGCAGGCTTTTCAACTCTCTCTTACCAAAATTCTGTACCTAGCATGGGCCTGTGGGGATGGAACATTGGAGTCAGACAAAAAGCCATGCCCGCACAACGCCTGAAACAAGAACTCACGGCACTGGAATTCTCCAACATCGAGACACGTTTTTTAAACCAGGACGCCATGATCTCCATGACTCATTTTGGCAAGGGATTGTTTGAAAAGGCAAACCAAATCGAACCTAACACTCAGTTCAATCACAATATACTGAAATATTACCGGCAGGGCAGCTGGGATTTATATTAGCCTGTATATTAAGAAGGTGGGCAAAAAATATCGAAAAACCAAATCTCCTGATCCCTGTGGTATGTAGTCTTCCCTGAAAAAGTTGTTATAGCCTGCACAATGAAGGATGAGGGGATTATTTAAGTGCTGTAAAATCGCCCTAGTAATGGGAGTAACCATCAAGGTCTGGTGATTCTATTC
>DUAA01000158.1:4647-22006 GCA_012961055.1 Nitrospinaceae bacterium | reverse complement strand
TTTGTCGGTCTAGTGTACTGGCTGGCCACTCCTAGCCTGCGCATGGAAGCAGGAGCCACTTTACAAGAAAAGGAACTCGTTATTGAGAAAAAATGAAATATTTAGTGGAGCACTAAACGACTTTATATAAATCCAGGAAATTTTTCAAATAAACTATCATGAATAAAATTGAAATTTTAAAACATCAAAAAGATGGATTAAAGATCAAGGCCGACATACCTCGTATGGCTAAGGAAGGCTGGGAATCAATCAGCGAAGACGATATTCAGCGCCTCAAATGGTATGGCTTGTTTCTTCGTAATCCCACGCCAGGATTTTTTATGCTTCGGGTTCGGATACCTAACGGTTTTTCATTTTCACATCAAATAAGAGCTCTGTCGTTTATTGCTGAAACATTTGGTAACGGCATTATAGACATCACAACAAGACAGCAGGTTCAACTGCGCCAACTTAAAATTGAAAACGTGCCTGAAGTTTTCGATCTTCTCGAGGAGGTAGGCCTGACTTCAACGCAGACAGGACTGGACAATGTGAGAAACATTATAGGCTGCCCAATAACAGGTTTAAACCCAAAAGAGAAGGTGAGTCCTTATGCACAAATCAAAGCGTTGAACGAGCATATCTTAAATAACTCTGAATTTTCAAACCTTCCACGAAAATTCAATATAGCTATTAGTGGCTGTGCCGATGACTGTGTTCACGCTGAGACACAAGATCTGGCCCTGATACCTGCGGTTCAGGAAAAGGAAGGCAATCCTGTTTATGGTTTCAACATATTGGTAGGTGGAAAGTTAGGTTCTGGTGGTTATCGCATTGCTACTTCGCTGGATGTTTTTGTTTCACCTGAAGAAGTTGTAGAAGTGTGCTCTGCGATAATTCTTTTGTACCGGGATCATGGAAGCAGGGAAGCTCGTAATAAAAATAGGTTGGCTTTTCTCATAGAAGACTGGGGCGAGAAAAAATTTCGAAAAGCACTGGAACAAAGTTTGGGGAAATGCCTTTCTTCAGGCGGAACGGATTTAAGAGGAAATGAAAAATCCGAACATATTGGAATTTATCGCCAGAAGCAACCTTTTATGAACTACGTAGGCCTGAAGATTCCTGTAGGGCGAATACATTCCAAAAAACTTATTGGCATGGCACGACTCGCAGAAAAGTATGGAAACGGCGAAGTCCGGTTTTCCCATTCCAATTCCCTCGTTATCCCTCATGTGTCGGATGACAAGCTGGGAGAAATGCTGGATGAACCTCTCGTGAAGGAATTTACTTATCATCCGTCCAGTGTAATGCGCGGGCTGGTAAGTTGCGTGGGGAGTGACTACTGTAGCCTCGCGGCTATTGAAACTAAATCGCAAGCTTTGCGGGTAGCGGTCGAGCTTGAGGGCAAACTTCCCAATACCGACCCGATCACCATGCACTGGTCAGGATGCCCGGCGGGATGCGGTAATCATTTAGTGGCCGATATAGGGCTCTTGGGGAAGAGAATTAAGCGTGGAAATGAAGTGATTGACGCAGTCGATATTTATATGGGTGGTCGGACGGGCACTCATCCTAAGCTGGCAACAAAAGTCATGGAAGATGTGCCTTGTGACCAGTTGGCAAAAGTTCTTGAATTTGTCACCCCATATCATACACGACAAAAGATGCATCCGATTAAGGGAAAAAAATATAGTAAGAAGAAAAAATCACCCAATAAATCTGAGCAAACCAACCCCAAAAGGTCTGCCAACAGTGAACAATGTATTAGCAATGATGATAAAAGTAGGCCTCATCTCGGAGAAGGACAAACCGAAAGTAGTGGCAAGAGGGTCTGAAAGGATGTGCCTCTCTTGGTTATACCTCCTCTGAAGGGCTAGCTGGCTCGATAATGATTTTCTGGTCCTTGTTTGCTTTTATCGGAAGTGGGTTTGAGCATAGTATTGCCAATCAAAGTTTGTTAAGCATGGCAATGTTTTTGCCTCATGGACCAGAAATTTCCGTTGCTGGGTTTATTAATAACCAGATCTTTGTTACTCTCGGAAACTTGGTCGGTGGAGGAGCTTTTGTCGGTCTAGTGTACTGGCTGGCCACTCCTAGCCTGCGCATGGAAGCAGGAGCCACTTTACAAGAAAAGGAACTCGCTACTAAAATAAAAGATTAAACAATTTATTGGTGTAAGGATTTTAGACTAGGGCTTTTGGCCAAAAACCCAATTAACCAGATGCATTATTTATACAAAAGGTTTTCATATGGCTACACGTTTTTTGGGGTGGATTTTATAGCTTAAATCCCGAGCGCGTATGCCATTAGCCGAGAGCGGGACATTTGTTGCCTAACCATTACTTGATGAATTTTTCACACACCCCGCCATTGGAGATGGTTGGAACTCCTCCTTTTTGTATTTGTTTGTCTTGTTCTGTACGGACTTCAAGAGTGAATCTTTTCTTTGTTCCTGGATACCAATAAACACCAACTGATATCTGTCGTGATTTCTTGGAGTTAACCTCACCTGTATTTTGGGAGGGGATATAATCAATTTCGGCGACATAGCTCATTGGGATTAGATCTTTAGCATGAGAGGTAATACAGTCTGTGAAGGTAGAAATGCTAACTTAAAAAGTGGTACAACTAACTGGATCAGGTCACTGTATTGAATTTTGTCTTAAAGTGTGTGTGCTAATTTTATTTTAGGCTGATATTTTTATATGACTCATTTAATAAATAGAGACGGTATTTCGGTAACCAATAATCCTAAAGCAATCAATGAAGAGCTTTTTCGAGGGACTGGTTCTGTAATGGGTTCCGGTGCTTCTATTTTTATTCAAAACGAAAGTATTACTGAAAAATATATAATAGTTTCAAAAGATAAAAATGTTGCGGGTCCTTCAGAGCAAAGATTTATTGCGGGCCGGTACCAAGAAGCTCTGAAATTGTTTCTGGAATGGTTGGGTCAAAAGGCTTAGTAAATTGGAGGTATTGAAATGAAAAACTGGTTGATGCTGACATTGGTAGGTAAAGACCAAGCCGGTATCGTTGCCAAGATTAGTCAGGCTTTATTTGATTTGAAAGGTAACCTTGGAGAGACATCAATGACGCGCTTGGGAGGTAACTTTACCATCATGCTCATGGTTTGTACTCCGGAAAAAAAATCTACTGTACAGGAAAAACTTCAAGCTGTATGTGATGATCTTGAACTGTTTTTCCACTTGGATGAGATAGAGGGTGGATTGCATCAGCATGTAGAACCTGATGTGAGAATTAGTATTCATGGGGCGGATCAGGCGGGTATCGTTGCCCAAGCCACCGATATTTCGAATAAAGCAGGATTGAATATTCTTAATCTTGAGTCGGATGTTGTCGGACACCCTGGTAACCCTGTGTACATTTTGCATATGGAAGGGGTTGCTGGAAATGGAATAGAAGTCCTGGATAAATCTTTACAAATCTTTGCTCTTGAAAATGATGTAGTGGTTCATGTTACACCCATTGATACCATGGTCGGTTAACCATGGCCCTCCTAAATATTCTGGTTTATCCAGATGAAAGGCTTAAGCAAGTCTCTCAACCTGTCAAAAAATTTTCTGAAGAATTAAATCAGTTTGTTAAGGACCTTGAAGAAACATTTCATTCTTTTCCTGGGTGTGTGGGAATAGCGGCCCCTCAGGTGGGCCGATTTGAAAGAATTGTTCTTGTGGATGTTTCACAAAAACCTCAGCATGTGAACCATGGGTTTTTGGTGTTAGTAAATCCGGAAATCATCTTTTATGACGGGACAAGCCTTGGCAGGGAAGGGTGTCTCTCAGTTCCTAATTATACTGGTAGAGTTCAGCGGGCTAAGTTGATTGTTTTAAAAGCGCATGATGTGAACGGGGAACAACATGAGTTTCGAATGTCTGGCTACGAAGCCCGGGCTGTTCAGCACGAGATTGATCATTTAGAGGGGAAACTATTTCTGGACCGGTTGGTAAACAGGCGAAATGCTTTAACAAAAAGGACAGAGCTCTCCCTTTGAGTTAAAGAAGGTCGATGTATGATTGCGCTATTGTCCAATAGGAAGTGTTAGTAGGGGTGTGTTGTCTTTAATATTACCTGCCTGCAAAGAAAAAATTTGAGCCAGTAAGGAAAATGTGGACTTCGATGATAGATTTGAATCGTCAATGTAAAACCATTTTTCTCGATAAAAAATAACCATAGAACCTGTTTGTGGCTTGTCAATGCTAGAACGGATTCTTAATAAGTCACCGGTTACTTCTTTCCAATCAAAAATACTTCCTGTTGAATTCTTTGTCTGGGTCACCTTACCTTGCGAAATATCCTTGCTGGGAACTTCAACTGCCTGAGAAAGATAAAACATTATTCCTAGAAGAGAGCGTGTGACGACTTGAATTTTATTGGTATTATTAAAAGTGGGTGAAAAATTAAATACATAATAGGTTCTTCCTGGTTCGACATTAACTGCATGGGCAAACTGTTTTGCCTCTTCCCTGTTTTTATATTCTTCGTTAATATGCAAAATTAATTGAGGCAGGCCATTTTTCTCTTGGTAGGAAAGGGTTATGGCATCTTGAACCTGCAATGCTCTTAAAAGCTTTACTGCTGATGTGAAATTTCTGAACTGGGGAGCGAGGCTGGGTGTAGGACCCGAAGCACCCGGCGCATTTTTTAGTTGGTTCATCTGTTGAAAACATAACCTAAAAATTCTTTCAATGCTCCAGCCCGAATGAAATAATAAGACGATGGTTTTTAAGGGGAGGGGTGATAACACGCGCTGAATAAACTTATCTCCCTGCAAAGGGGAATAAGTTACTGTCGGCTTTTCGGAGAACCCCAAGCTTCCTCCAAATCCAAATATTCCTTTGACACCCTCCTCTAAAGTGGCCGCCGCGTTAGTAGTGGTTGATAATGTAAACTGTGATGCGACACTACTCACTTCCATGAAAAAAGGAGTGTCCCTGTATTTGAGACGAATCAAGTTTAGCAACAATTGTTCATCGTTGGTTCTTTGGATAGCAATATTATAGTTGCTTCTTTCACTTTTCAGAGTAGTCGGCCCGAGGTTAGCGCAACCCATGAGCAATACTGGAATAATCAGAATAATACAAACAGCAGATATGATACTTAAGGAAGACAAACGAGAGTTCATGGAATTATTTTATCTGGGTTCGGGTGTATGCAATGTATCTTGTTTTGGTAAATGAATGGTTGAGGTGGGAAAAGCCGGTTCCGCTCCATTGGTTTCAACAATTTCCAGGATCTTTAAAAGGATATCCTGTTTGATGATGTGGTATTTTTCCCAATTGGTAGTTTTGGTAAAAGTATAAATAAAAAAATCTAGAGAGGACGGAGCAAAACTATTAAAATTAACCATTAATGTTTTACCGGTATCGATTTCAGGATGGCTTTTCAACATTTTCTCAACTTGGTCGGTGATTGTTTGCATTTTAACTGCATCGTCATAACGGATTCCGATGGTTTCCTTGATTCTCCGGTTCTCCATACGTGAAGGATTTTCCACCGCAATTTGCGAAAAAATTGCATTTGGTACATATAGCGGTCGCTTGTCAAAAGTTCGTATCAGAGTAACTCTCCATCCTATTTTCTCGACGACGCCTTCAATCTCACGGTCGGGTGACCGAACCCAATCTCCAACGGCGAAAGGTCGGTCCATATAAATAAAAAGCCCTCCGAAAAAATTTGACAGTAGATCTTTAGCTGCAAAACCTACAGCTATACCGCCCACACCCCCAAAAGCCAGGACACCGGAAATGCTAAATCCAAGTGCCTGCAGTATCATCAATATGGCTGTGATGACAACCGAAATACGAGCCAGTTTTGATATGGCATCTAGCGTTGTCGGATCAAGTTCTTTTCCGGTTATTAGATAGTTTTTTTCCGACTGTTGAATGGTGAGAACTAAAAACCAGGCTAGGGAGGCAATAATTGTTGCATTGCGTAAGGGCGTGATCGCTTCCAGGAGCACAGCATTGGTAGCCTTATGGAGGATTTCACACGAGAAGGCAATTCCAGTTATCCAGATAATGGCACTTAGAGGGCGGGGAATGGAGACTAGGAAGGCATCATCCCATTTGTTTTTCGTGAGGGCTGCTTTTTTTAAAAAAGTTTTAAAAATTTTCTTCTGGATTAAATTTGCAACCTGCGTCATGAAGATGACAAGAAAAATTTGCATTATGTGCATATTTTTCTGGTTGAAAATTTCCTCAAATCCCATCATTATTTTTCTTCCCTCGATTGCCTACTAGGATTTTGGTAACCACTTCCTCATTGCTCAAATCTTTTACGTGTTTTAAATAATGTAAACCCACAAACGACCGTGTCGGTTTCGCAGGTCGGCCCTAACCTTCACGGTACAGGGGCGCTTCATCAAATTGAAACCACTTTATTGCTTGCGATAGACGGCACAAGAACTGCTTTCAATCGCATAAAAAAATCCCGTCATACTTTGAACAACTCTTGCTAAGGATCTCGGGGTTTTGCTTGAATAAAATCACCAGACCTTGATGGTTATTCTCAATACTATGGAGATTTTACAGCACTTAATAATCCCCTCATCTATTGTACAGACTATAACAATTTTTTCAGGGAAGATTATTAAAAAAAACGCTCCGCTTTTGCAAGCGGAGCGTTGCTGTACTCAGGAGCTTCCGTTAACTTGTGGTTAACAAATTACTCCGGAAGTTCCCCGGGTACTATCAGATATCATGGGATCACCTCCTTCTCAGGGCATTTGTCTTCGTGCGATAGATTTCCCTGTTAAATCTATCGCACAACAAACTTTTTAATGCATTGCATGCAGTAAAACCCTACCAAAACCTAACAGTGAACAGATAGCTTCGACTCGAATGTATTGAGGTAATCAGCCATCTGCATTTGCATCCGCTATTTATTCCGAAGCTTTAGATGTAGCATCAGATTCTTCAAAAACTTCCAGAGATTATAGCATTCATTTTTTAAACTAACTTAAGTAAAATAGGAAGTAGACTGGGGGAGGGCAGATTGGCGGGAACTAGGTAAAAATAGAGAAAATTATAAAAATAAAGGGGTTGACTTTTATCAGCTAACCCCTTGTTTTATTATGGTACGCCCGAGAGGATTCGAACCTCCGACCTACGGTTCCGGAAACCGCCACTCTATCCAGCTGAGCTACGGGCGCATTGGTTTAGGTTAAACTTCTGGGTGGCTGGCAGCCTTCATCATACCCTGCTACGGTTCCCACCTTACGATCCAACTCCTGGCCAAATTCTTTGATCATTTTTAATCGCCAGGTCCACCACTTGGATTCTTCCAGCAATTCTTCTGAAACATCCTTTGGGACTTTTGCGCTGTACTCTTGATTTGTTTCATCAAAAATAATTTTGATTCCAGTGGCTGCGACCAACCCATTTTCCTTTAGGACTTTAAGAGGGTCTTTTGCCAGGACCTTTGTGAACTCATCATCAGTAACTGCTTTAGCCGCAATGGTTTTCCAGTTGCCGTCGAGTTCTTTTTTCCTGATAGGATTGATCGGGGAAGTTTTACCTGTCAAACCCAGTATATCGCTCATGTTTAATCCTTTCCTGCAAATTCAAACCGGTTTAACTTAAAGACGGATAGATAATGATACAGGATTCACTCGTCCATTTCTACAGAACTTTGAAATGCTGAAATCAGTTAGAGCGGATCAGTTCTTCTGCTTTTTTGAGGGCTTCATCAAGTTTGTCAATTTTGGATCCTCCAGCCTGTGCCATATCCGGTCTGCCGCCTCCACTTCCTCCAACGATTGCCGCTATTTCCTTGATGATATTCCCGGCATGGTATTTGGCTGTCAGGTCTTTGGTTACACCGGCTGCCAGAGAAACTTTGCTATTGGTAATAGAGCCGACTACAACAATTCCAGATTTTAATCGGTTCTTAGCATTGTCTATAAAAGTGCGTAGGGTTTTGGCATCCATGTCTTCTAGTTTTTTGATCAGGTACGAAACCTCTCCCAGTTTTTGCACATCATCGTCATCGGAAGATTCTTTACTGCTCACCATTTTTTCTTTTAGAGCGGAAAGTTCTTTTTCCAACTGCCGATTTTTTGCCAGCAATTTTTTCAACTTCACAATCTCCTCGTTTGAAGGAGATTTTAAGAGTTCGCGTATAGCTGATAAAGATTTCTGTTCCCCGCGAATGGTGTCATACGCGGTTGCACCGGTTACCGCTTCGATCCTTCGAACGCCGGATGCGATCCCTCCTTCAGAGATAATGTGGAACAAGCCAATATCTCCGGTCGCCGTAACATGAGTGCCGCCACATAATTCTTTGCTGAATCCGGGAATGTTAACAACGCGCACTTTCTCCCCATATTTTTCCCCAAATAATGCCATTGCGCCTTCTTTTAGGGCTGTATCAATATCCATTTCACGCGTTGATACCTGAATATTTTCACGGATTTTTTCATTTACACGGGACTCTATGCGGGTTCTTTCTTTGTCTGTCAAGGGCGAAAAGTGAGTGTAATCAAATCGTAATCGATTGGGTGCAACCAATGAACCCGCCTGCTTGATGTGTTCTCCCAGAACTTCCTTGAGTGCGGCGTGCAGCAGGTGAGTTGCAGAATGATTGAGTGCGGTGTTACCTCGAATCTGTTGGTTCACCACCAATGTTAGATTATCCCCTTTATTAAGGGTCCCTTGAATAATTTTTGCTTTATGAACAATCAAACCCGGTAGAGGTTTGTTTGCATCATAAAGTTCCATTTGAATATTTTCATTAAAAGCTTGTCCTGAGTCTCCAGCCTGTCCTCCGGATTCTCCATAAAAAGGAGTCTTGTCAGTCAGAAACTCTATCTCCTCTCCCGTGCTGGCAGAGTCTACTGGCACGTTATTTTTCAAAATGGCTAATACCCGGCCCTCTCCTTCTGTCGCCCCATAACCTTCAAAAAGAGTGGTGGTAGAGGACTGCAAGAATTCTTTAAAAAAAGATGAGACTTCTTTTTCTCCAGATCCTTTCCAAGAGGCCATGGCTTTGGTCTTCTGTTCACTCATGGCTTGGTTGTATCCCTTCATGTCGAGGGTTAGTCCAGCGTCTTTGGCAGTTTCTTCTACTAGGTCTGTGGGGAAGCCGTAGGTATCGTACAGCTTGAATATTTCTTCTCCCGGGATTACAGTGAGTCCCTCCTTACGCACTTTGTCCAAAATTTGTTCTAGGAGCTGCGTCCCATAATGCAGGGTACTCATGAAACTTTCTTCTTCATTGATGATCACTTTCTGAATAAAGTCCTTGTTTCTTTTTAACTCAGGGTATGCATCTTTAAAGTCAGCGATAACCTTGTTTGTGATTCGATGGAAGAAGGACCCTTTTTGTCCGAGAAGTTTTCCGTGACGCAGACCCCGCCGCATGATTTTGCGTAGAACATAACCCCGGCCTTCGTTGGAGGGAATGACGCCATCATTGATTATAAATACAGCGGCACGTGCATGGTCAGTCAGGACTCGTAATGAGACATTCACGTCGTTCTGTTTGCCATATTCTTTACTCATGATGTGAGCAGCCTCGGTGATGATTGACATCATGAGATCGGTATCGTAATTGGTGGTACGACCCTGAACGACAGCTGCCAGTCTCTCTAAACCCATGCCTGTATCAATACAGGGGTTGGGGAGCGGGGTGAGTTTGCCGGATTCATCCCGGTTGTATTGCATGAAAACAAGGTTCCAGATTTCGAGGAATCGGTCACAATCGCAACCGACCTCGCAGGAAGGTTTTCTACAACCTACAGATTTACCTTGGTCGATAAATATTTCTGAGCAGGGGCCACAGGGTCCGGTGGGACCCATGGCCCAGAAGTTGTCTTTTTCTCCCAGCTTGTATATCCTCTCTCGCGGCATTTTTATTTCGTCGGTCCACAAATTAAAAGCTTCATCGTCTTCTTCGAAGACCGAAATATACAAACGATCTCTAGGAAGGCCAATCACATCGGTTAAGAATTCCCAGCCAAACTGAATGGCCTCTTTTTTGAAATAATCTCCAAACGAAAAGTTGCCAAGCATTTCAAAAAAAGTGTGATGCCGGGCTGTGCGCCCAACCATTTCTAGATCGTTGTGTTTTCCCCCGGCGCGGACACATTTTTGCACTGACACGGCACGGTTATAATCTCTTTTCTCTTCGCCCAGGAATACACCTTTAAACTGTACCATTCCTGCATTGGCAAACATGAGGGTAGGATCATTTTGTGGGACCAGGGGTCCACTTGGGACGATGGTGTGCCCTCTATCCTTAAAGTATTGCAGAAACTTATTTCTAATTTCTTCGCCGGTCATAATTTAAATGGGGGTGTCTGTGTAAGAGTTAAACGATGCCTGCTTTGAGGATATCGTGTAGGTGAATGATTCCTTCAATTTTTTTCTCCTCATTGATCGCTACCAAGGAGGTAATGGAATGATCCTTCATTACCTTGACGGCTTTAGCTGCTAGAGTATCTTTTGAAATAGTTTTAGGATGACCGGCCATCATATCCTTGGCGTGAACTTGGGAAATATCTTGTTTAAGTTCAATCAACCGTCTTAAATCACCATCTGTAATGATACCGAGAAGTTGATCCTGATCTCCGACCACCAAGGTTACTCCCAGTCTTTTTTGCGATATCTCCTTAAGTATCTGGTAAATATCAGCGCTTTCTTTGACCTTGGGAATATCTTCTCCAGAATGCATCAGGTCATTGACCAGAATAAGCAGTTTTCTTCCCAGGCTGCCGCCAGGATGGTTGAGTGCAAAATCCTCTTCTTGGACTCCGCGAAGCTCCATGAATGCCATGGCGAGAGCATCTCCCATTGCCAAGGTGGCTGTTGTGCTGGCAGTGGGAACGAGATCTTTTGAGCAAGCTTCTTCTTTAACGCTGATATCGAGAACATAATTACTTTGTTTTGCTAGTGAGGACTGGGTGTTGCCAGTCATTGCTACCAGAGTACAATTAATTCGATTAAAAACAGGGAGCAACTTTACAACCTCTTCTGTTTCCCCGCTGTTAGAGATAGCGATCACGGTATCCCCTTTCGAAATCATCCCCAGGTCTCCGTGGCTAGCTTCTGCTGCATGCAGAAAGAGACTAGGTAGCCCTATGCTAGCAAACGTAGAGGCTATTTTTTTTCCAATCAGCCCGGATTTTCCTACTCCAGTAATTATTAGGTGCTGACACTGATCCAAATGACCCACAATTTCTACAAACTGAGAATCTATCCTACTTTTCAGTCCAACTATGGCCTGGCTCTCAATGCTCAGAGTTCGGCGAGCGGTATCAATGATCAACCGGGTTTGGTCATTCTGCATTTCTGACGTACTTTCCACGGGGCGCATATTTGTTTGGGCCTTAACTTAAGCCTTTCATTTCAATAAGTTCATGACTAATAGGGATATTTATGATAACACAATTAATTAGACACGGTAAAGCCACGACTTTATACTTGGTCAGCAATTTTTTAATTCTAAAAGGTAGCCATGACCAAACCTAAATCTCTCTATCTCATCGACGGATCTTCTTATATCTTCCGAGCCTATTTTGGTATACGGCATATTTTGGCAACCTCAAAAGGATTTCCCACCAATGCCCTTTACGGGTTCATCAATATGCTACAGAAGGTGGTGAAGGACGAAAAACCGGATTATCTTGCGGTGACATTCGATAGCAAGGAAAAGACATTTCGTCACGAAATTTATGCGGATTATAAAGCCAATCGCGAGGCGCCTCCTGAAGACTTAGCAAAGCAATTTCCCTTTTTTGAGCCTCTAGTACAGGCCTTTAATATCCACAGTGTTCGCGTTCCTGGGTTTGAAGCCGACGATATCATGGGAACCTTAGCTAGAAAAGGGGTGGAGGAGGGTCTCCAGGTTGTCATCGTCAGTGGAGATAAGGATATGATGCAGTTGGTCGGTCCTGATGTCCGTATGCTAGATACCATGAAAAATAAATGGTTTGCTATTGAAGATGTGGAAGAAAAATTTGGGGTTACCCCTGAGCGAGTGATTGATGTGATGGGGTTGATGGGTGACTCCAGCGATCATATTCCCGGAGTTAAAGGGGTGGGTCCTAAAACGGCTGCGGAACTCATTCGCAAATTTGGTTCGATCAATGAGTTGTATAAACGGATTGATGAAGTGGATAAGAAAAAACTCAAGGAAAAACTTGTTCAAGACAAAGAAATGGCTCTGCTCAGTCGTCAACTGGTGACCATTGATACAGCTATGAATCTGGAGTTTAACCTTGAAGATTTTGAACTAAGACCTAGGAACCAAGTGGAACTAAAAAAGCTATTTTCGAAGTTTGAATTTTTATCCTTACTAGGGGATTTGGAAGACAGCTCTGACCCTGTAGCGAGTTCACCTGCAATTGAAAGTAAGTATGAAACCATTCTCACTGAAGCTGATTTTGAGATATGGTTCACAAAGTTGAAAGAATCGAAAATTTTCGCACTGGATCTGGAAACGACAAGCTTGTATCCAGTTCAGGCACAAGTGGTAGGAATTTCGTTTTCCTGTGAAAAAGGACAGGCCTGCTACATTCCTTTAACTCATCGCTATTTGGGAGTTCCTGAGCAATTGAACCCGGATTGGGTTTTTAAGAAACTTAAACCTTTGCTTGAAGACCCGGGAATTAAAAAGGTAGGTCAGAATATTAAATACGACTTAATTGTCCTGCGCAGTGAAGGGATAAACCTGAAGGGTGTTGCCTTTGATACAATGCTGGCTTCCTATGTTTTGAATCCTTCTGGTAGGAGACACAATATGGACGACTTGGCCCAGGATTATCTGGTCCATACAACTATTAAGTATAAAGATGTAGTGGGCTCGGCCACCAAAGAGATCGGGTTCGATGAGGTGGATATTGAACGTGCGACTGCTTACGCAGCAGAAGATGCGGATATTACCTGGAGATTATATGAAAAACTCTCACCCCTTTTGCAAGGTGATGATCTTAAGGTTTTTCGGGAAATGGAAGTACCTCTATTAGAAGTTCTTGCCGAGATGGAAATCCATGGAATGAAACTAGACAAAGGTCATCTGCAAAATCTTTCCCAAACAATAGAACAAAGAATTGCAGCTTATGCGAAGAAAATTTATGCCAGTGCCGGAGAGGAGTTTAATATCAACTCTCCCAAACAACTTTCGGTAATTTTATTTGAAAAACTGGAGTTGACGGTCATAAAGAAAACCAAAAGTGGTTATTCAACAGATGTTTCCGTATTAGAACAATTGGCGGAGGAACATGATCTTCCTGAATTAGTTTTGACATACCGGCAATTAGGAAAATTAAAATCGACATACGTGGATAGACTGCAAGAAGAAATATTCAGAAAAACAGGTAGGGTCCACACCTCATTCAATCAGACGGTAGCTGCGACCGGAAGATTGAGCAGCAGCAACCCGAATCTGCAAAATATCCCGATTCGAACCAAGATGGGACGAGAAATCAGGAAGGCATTTGTTGCAGAGGAAAACAATCATTTGCTGTCGGCTGATTATTCGCAAGTGGAATTGAGAGTCCTTGCCCACCTTTCTGGGGATGAAGCCTTAGTAGAAGCGTTCCATTTAGGGGAAGATATTCATACCCGTACTGCTATAGAAATTTTTGGAACTACTGCTGAACGTCTTGATGCAGAAGCTCGACGGATGGCTAAAGCGGTGAACTTTGGTATTGTCTACGGTTTGAGTGCTTTTGGCCTGTCTCGACAGCTAAAAATTTACCCCAAAGATGCCAAGAAATTTATCGACCAGTATTTTGCGCTTTATAAAAAAGTCAAAATATATATGGATGAAACTATAGCTCAAGCAACGGAAATCGGTTATACCCAGACACTAATGAAACGAAAACGTTATCTTCCTGACCTTAAAAGTAAAAATCGTCAGGTGCGAGAGGCGGCAGGGAGAACTGCAATCAACTCTCCTGTTCAGGGTAGCGCAGCAGATTTGATAAAATTGGCTATGATTCAGTTAGCAAAAAAAATACGAGAGAAAAAAATGAAATCCCGAATGATCCTACAAGTTCACGATGAACTGGTATTTGAATGCCCGGAAGAAGAGAAACGGGAAATACAAGCGTTGGTCAAAAAGGAAATGGAAGAAGTGGTTACCCTTAAAGTACCCCTGGTCGTAGATATGGGCTGGGGCGAAAACTGGAACACCGCCCACTAACGTTGAAAAAAATTAGGCAATGATTTTTTATGCTAGGATGAATTGTTGACAACCAGACAAAGCCATTACTCATGAATCACACGCCTAGTGGAGAACTGAATTAATTCAAAAATGATTGCAGTTTGAACGAGATGTCGAGTCTTCCGCATTGATCTTTTTAAGAAAGAAGGGTTGTTAGATTCTTGAAATAATTTTCGTTCGAAAGTGGGTTAAATAGATATTATTACCTAGCAGGGCGGGGTGATCGTTTTTGTTGAAATCAAAGTCCGTGCTGATCATAAGTTTAGTCACCCCTTCAATGTCTTGATGCCTGCCAAGCAGAGAAAAATTACTCAGACGGCCTAAAGCTTTCTTGCCAAAAAATGTCTAACAGAAAAAATATCCAGTTTGATGTGGTGTCCTTGACAGTAGATGTTGGAAACAAGGATTCCTGATAAATCGAAATTATTTAAAATGCTTTTTAGATTCGATGGTTCTCTGTGTTGTTTATGCAGAGGTGTCTGTAATCATGTGGAGAAAAATATAAGTATTCGGCTAAGGGCCCAAAAATAAATAAACTTATAGGTGAGGTTGTTTTCATTAAATAAAATTTGTAGTGTGATTTGCGACTTTCTATAATATCTGGCATTTATATAAAGGAATAGGGGTATCCAAGTTTATGATAGCGATTAAATATTACAGGAGACAATTCTTTGAACTTTATTAAACGTTTTTTCACGGGCATGAAGCAGGATGTCGAGTCTGAGGCGTCGGTGGGGGCGGAAGATGTCGAAACAAGTCCGGTTGCTAAAGTTCCTCCAACTGAATCTGAACCTTCAGCTAAAACAGAGGAGGCATCTAACTTTCCCACAGCCCGCAGAGTTCTTCAGATTTCTTCTATTTCTGAAGGTACATTTCCAAAAGATTCTGATGAAATTTTAATCAAGGCGCAACCCTCTCCAACCGGTGATCAATGCCTTTTTACTATTAACCGGCCTTTGATGAAAGGGTACTCCTGGTATTTCTCGGGGTTTGAAAGTGCTGCGGAATCTCCACTGGCAGAAGCCCTATTTTGTTTAGATGATCTTGATACTGCCCTAGTATGCGAATCGACGGTTACCGTTACTCGTAAAGATAAAACTCTGGTTGATTGGGTTCCTTTCGCTAAGGAGATAGGCACTGTGATTCGAGAGGTACTGGTTACAGATAATTGTCTTATTTCTGAAAAAATTATTGCAGGACTTCCTACTGAAGAAGAAATTCGAGAAGGAATTCAAAAGGTGATTGATACCGAGGTGAACCCGGGTGTTGCTGGGCATGGTGGGAACATCAGCCTTCTTGCTGTTAAAGGAAACTCAGTCACCATACAAATGGGTGGAGGTTGTCAGGGTTGCAGTGCGGCTGACTTGACCCTTAAACAAGGTATTCATACTTCATTTAGAACGGCCGTGCCCAAGGTAGGTGCCATCTTCGATGAAACAGATCATACAGCAGGTTTGAATCCATACTTTTCTTGAGGGAAGCCATGCCTAGAGTCAATACGTTTAAAGTTACGGTACAAACCGGTCAGCAGGGAATGTCTGAGAACGTCCATTTCAATTTCAATAACCATAAAATGCTTTTTGAGGATGTTATCGGTTCTGCGGAGTCAGGAAAGACGTTTGAAGGTAGCTTTAGTGTGAATAGTTTTGCGCATAGCTTAACTCTGGTTGGCCCGGAATCAGGAAAATGGGAGATAGAAAAAATTTCCATCGAATATGATTGCGAAAGTGAGAAACCCTATACGGTTCATTTTGGCAGAGTCACTTTGGATGAGACGACGGAAGTGAATATCTGGCAGGATCCGCCTGTTCCTGCTTTTGATGTCTAACCACACCTCAGTGAAACGCTACTAGCGCTTAACTTCTCTATGGGTGAAGCGGGCGTGTAGATCGACCTGTAAAATATAGTCTTTCACGGTGATTTCAACCGGAAGATAATGTTTGGAAATCCAAGTCTTCAATTCTCCAGTTTCAGTCTTTAATATTTCTTTTGGCAAAATGATGTTGAATAGAAGTTCGTCCTTTCCCCTCCTCACTTACTAGTTTTCTCCAGGTCTGTAACCGGTTGTCGTAATCAAAAGAGTGTTTTGTGGACTCAATTGATCACCAATAATAACCTATCGCAAAAAAAAGGTTTGGGTCGGAACTTATTGCCATTGTCGATCACTTCGAATTCCGTCTTGTAAAAATGTTTTCGGTAAGATGCAAAGAAATCGACAAAGTCTTTAGTGTTGGCCTCTAGAACTGAAAAAAAACTTCCCACTTTACTCAAAAAGGTCACTTTAGCCGAAGCAGCGTTCTTAAACCCTAGGAAGCTGATTTCATAATATAAAGTTTCTCCGACAAACAAATTATTTTTTCTGCAGGGAGCAAGTCTCTGTATTGGCCCATTATTACCGGAGTTTCTAGATTTGCTTGCAGGGCATTAGCGACAGAAATATTGCTAATGAAAATCAAGGTGGAACGAAAAATAATCAGGAGGGAGCGAATTTGAGAAGGCTTAAAATTCATAATCCAGAATGAAAAAGTGAAAAAAATTGTTTTTGTTCGAAAATTATTTTAGAATCAGTATTGATCTAATTATTAAGCTGTTAGCCCATTTTAATTTAAAATCTTATGCCAGTAGAAACCTTACCCTTCCTGCCGGGGACTATCGAGGAATCTGAGGAGGAAACTCTTCGTGCCTATCTCCCGATGTATAAAATTATAATGTGGGATGATAATGTCACCACGATGGAATTCGTCATTCGGGTTCTAGTTAAGTTGTTTAGTAAAGATTATTCGGCCGCAGAAAAACTGATGTACGAAATTCATCTGCAAGGTGCAGGCCATGTCGCTACCCTGCCTTTGGAACAAGCTGAGTTTAAGGTGGATCAAGTACATACTGCCGCTGCAATGGAAGAATTTCCCTTCACCTGCACTATTGAGCCTGTTTAAATAAGCGAATTTTGTTACTGCTGCCTGTCTTCCATTGCAATGTAATTCCTTGCAGTTAAACCCATATAAAGCTACCGAGGGCGGCCAATTCTGAATTGTTTGTCTTCGTGAAGTTCCTTCCATTGAGCAATCCAGCTCGGTAAGCGACCCATGGCAAACATCACCGGAAACATATTAACGGGAATATTTAAAGGGTGGTCTGGCTCTGGCAGGGTCCTGTACTCATAAACCCAGGATCAAAAGTGATCAACCCTGTA
>DUAA01000158.1:2731-4621 GCA_012961055.1 Nitrospinaceae bacterium | reverse complement strand
GGTTTACGGTTAGTTGATGCTTATGAATTGCAATATCACTGTCACTCTGTATTATAAACTCAGTTTCAGCGTTTAGACGAAATTTTGTTTTTTAGGATTGAACACGATGAAAAAGAACGGACTTGTATATCTTATGATTACGGGCATTTTTCTGGGAATCTTTTCCGGATGGATGTTTGGAACCTCCATGCTGAAGGTGGAGTGGATCGGTGAGATGTTTCTGGATGCTTTGAAGATGCTGGTGGTTCCTTTAATCATTTCTTCGATGATTGTTGGTATAGCAGGACTGGGAGATATAAGGAAGGTAGGAAAAACGGGTTTTATTGCCTTGGTGTATTTTATGGTTACGACCTGTGTCGCTGTGGTGATAGGACTAGCTATGGTGAATATCATCCAACCTGGAATTGCAGTGGAGATGACGGTCGAACACATCCCTGAAAAAGTTATGGGGAAGGAAGCGGTGGGCATAACCGATATTCTTAAAAGTTTTATCTCACCCAACCTGTTTGAATCCATGGCTAAAATGGAGATTCTCCCTCTTATCGTATTTTCTCTCGTATTTGGTGCTGTCTTGACTACTCTAGGAGAATCGGGTAAACGGGCTATCGATTTCTTTGATACCGTCAATTCGGCTATCATGAAGATAGTTCATCTGCTTATGTATTTTGCTCCGATCGGTGTTTTTGCATTGATTGCCTCCAAGCTGGGTGCCGCGGGAGGAGGGGACTTATTTTTGGCAGAAATAGCAAAAATCGGAAAATATGTTGTGACTGTTATTTCTGCACTTTTGATACACGGGTTTCTGGTGTTACCCCTTATTCTTTATGTAACTACCAAGAGGAATCCGATTATTTACTTTAAGAATGTTACAGCAGCGCTGACAACGGCTTTTTCAACAGCGAGCAGTTCTGCCACCTTGCCCGTAACGATAGAGTGTGCAGAGGAGAATAATAAGGTTTCACGCAAAGCCTCTCTTTTTGTCCTACCTCTTGCCGCTACTGTGAATATGAATGGCACAGCACTTTATGAATCGGTTGCGACTTTGTTTATTGCGCAAATGCTGGGGATTCATCTTGGGTTCGGAGAGCAGGTGATTGTGTTCCTGACAGCGACGCTTGCTGCCATAGGCGCGGCAGGGATTCCAGAAGCCGGGTTAGTTACTATGGTAATGGTTCTCCAGTCGGTAGGGCTTCCGCTTGAAGGGATCGGTATGCTTCTTTCGATGGACTGGTTTCTTGATCGGTGCCGGACAACCATCAACGTTTGGGGCGATTCCATTGGAGCGGCGGTTATAGATAATTTAGAGGAAAAATGGATAGAGAGAGGAGGAAAGGCTTGATTACCCTGGTATTGGCAGGAATTGTTATAGGTATTCTTTCTTCTTCTACAGGGCTTGGAGGAGGGTTTCTGGTTGTTCCCCTGCTACTTTTCCTGGGTCGAGAGGCTAAGATGGCGGTGGGGACGTCCTTTGTTTTTATTCTTGCGGCAGCAATATCTGCTGTTCTGATGCATTCCAGATTAGGGAATATTGATATAAAGACAGGGCTGCTTTTAGCAGTGGGAGGTGTTGTCGGTGCGCAAATTGGACCTCATTTGCTGCAACACATATCCGACCAGAATTTTAAGCGCCTATTTTCAGTACTTCTGGTGATTACTGCGGTGTGGCTTTTCGCTAACTCCTTTAGTAGCCCAAAAGGATAATTCAGGGGCTGTTTTTTAAGGTCCGCGTACCAGACGGACAGCAAAAGGGCCTTCCCCAAATTTATTGATCCAACTTGAACGGCCTTTAACCAAACTGAACATCATGGCACGCTCACCGTTAATCGTATCCGTCCATGTGCAATCTGCGCCTTTGGGTTCGAACTCCTTAGGGATGTGAATTTCATTGTT
>DUAA01000158.1:0-2685 GCA_012961055.1 Nitrospinaceae bacterium | reverse complement strand
CAAATATGCTTTTAATATCTTCAAGTTTTGGAACTCGCCAGTCGTTAAAACCGCCAAAGTTTTCTGCGTTTTTCTCTTCGGCAAACTTCATGGATTTTTCCAGATGAATCCATTTCCCCGTTAGTTGACGAGAATCTTTTTTAAACCAAACCAAGTTTGTTTGGGTATCAGTTATAGTGTCATTTCCATTGTCTATGAATCGGGACATGGCGAGCCTCTTATTAAGTATTGTTTTACTATAAGGCAATTATATCAGAGTTCTGGGTGAGGGTAGTGTTTGCTTGAGGGCTTTTATTAATACTGGATAACATAACAAATAAAGCCGATAGAATTAATGAATTCTATCGGCTTTATTTTCCTCAGGTGAGGATTGAAATTTCTCTTCTTTACTTGATATTTAGATTTATCTCAAGGTCGCGTGATTAACTTCGCAGTCTGCTTGAGAAATCAACTTTTCAGCCATAAAACCTTTGCGGTTCTGGTTCATTTGACTGCGATAGGCATTGTCAGAATTGTCGCCACGGCAGTCACCGGGAACTAGACCACGAACTTGAGCTTCTTCAACCGTTTTTGCGGCTTTCCAACTTTGCTCAGTTTGAGAAGAGCCGAACTGGAAGTTTCCGCCTGACGCTGATCCAGCGTAGTCAGAAGCTGAACTACCTGCTCCAGAGGCCAAGTTGACTGCATTGGTTAAAGCTCTGTCTGCAGCTCCGATTTGCATGATGGTCTGATTTACACCAATACCGGCACCAATCCCCGCTTGACCATAAGATCCGGGAACTGTGTTATCAGCACTGGCACTCAATGCTGTGAAACCCAAAAAAGCGCTTACTGTTACGAACATGATTGCTTTCTTCATTACTTCCTCCCATTAAGGATGAAATTGAAATAAAAACTTTCTAATTTTAACGATTTGGTTTTTGTTGCGATATAGGATAATTGCTTTTTTTTGAATGGTTGATAGTCCTACAGAGCGCTTGATTATGTTTTTATTTATTAAGGTTTGATATGGATTAGAATGAATTCGGGATTATCTTGTTTTAGGTGTTTAGACTACAGGAGGGTCTGGTTACCCTTAGGTTTAATTTGGAGAGGAAAACTCTATTCCTTGAAAACTATATGTAAGATAAAAGGGATAGGGTAACGAAAAGAAATCCTCGTCGAAGGGTGGATTGAAGGCCTCAGCGATTACTTTTTTGTAGTCATGCTGGCTCTCCTCGCAGGACCTGAAAAAACACCAGCGGAAATGAATAGGACGCCTTTTATTTCTTTTGAGGATGAGCCCAAAAATATCTTTGTCATTGAAAAAAAACAGCAAGCTAAAGTCCTTGTGATTTACCCGATAGGTCATTCTGCGAGGAAGTTTTGAGATTTCCATGGGGTTGGGAACCTTCACTTCTGTATTGGGTGAAGTTTTTAACGAAACCTTTTCCATGGCCCATAAACAAGTTGGAGATATGATAAGGCAAGTCAACAAGAGGCAAATTATGCGTGAAATCGGTTTGAGGGGAAGGGTCGCTTCGCTTTTGTTGGGCATGGATAAACCAGAAGGATTAAAAAGTGACCCAAATGATAATCGAACCTAGTGTCGAAATGCAAAAAAAAGCCGGTAGGGCAGAACTGCCCTACCGGCTTTATCCCCTTAAAGGGGTGTTTTGCTAGCTTGATTCCTACGTGAGGTGTTTATTTCAAAGTAGGATGATATTCGCCACATTGAGCTCTGGAAACCAGTAATTCTTTCATGAAACCTTTACGGTTCTGGTTCATTTGACTGCGATAGGCATTGTCAGAGTTGTCGCCATTGCAATCGCCAGGGACTAAACCACGTACTTGAGCTTCTTCAATCGTTTTTGCGGCTTTCCAACTTTGCTCGGATTGAGAAGAACCGAATTGGAAGTTTCCACCTGATGCTCCTCCAAAGTAGTCAGAAGCTGCACTACCTGCTCCGGACGCCAAGTTGACCGCATTAGTTAAAGCTCTGTCTGCAGCTCCCATGTCCATCATACTCACACTAACACCAATACCGGCACCAATCCCCGCTTGACCATAAGATCCGGGAGCGGTTTGGTCCGCACTGGCACTCAATGCTGTGAAACCCAAAAAAGCGCTTACTGTTAAAAACAAAATTACCTTTTTCATCACTTGCCTCCCCAACTATGAATAGGAAAAAAACATTAAACTAAACAAGCACTACCCAACAAAATTAATTGGCCTGAAAGTCAGAGCCAACTTATTAAAATCTTCCAACTTCTTTGGTTGTTTGTCCTATACCTTTTAGGTATTTATCCTACGCTATAAATAACTATAAATACTATTATGGATTCAGAATTTATAACCTTATTGGTCATTTGTCAATATAAATCAGGTTCTTTCCTTAATCCTGATCAAACACAGGTTTATTGTTTTAAAAAATAGAGTTTTTTATTCTGATAAAACATTGTATTACAAGGAGTTAATTGGGAGTCTTTGTGGGGTCTTTCGGTTTTTTTATTAATGTGCTTGTTTGTTGTTTTTTTGCTTAGGTGAGATGCGACCTCTAAAATCGTCTTTGTAATGAGAACTGGAATAATTGTTTCAAATTCGTATAATGAGCCAATATTACAATTGCCAGCATTTAATTAATAATTTAAAAATATGTCTTCAAATATGTCTTCAAAAATATTTTTTACTTTGGATGAAGCAAAC
>DUAA01000157.1 GCA_012961055.1 Nitrospinaceae bacterium | reverse complement strand
CATTTTTTTGAAACTAATGATGCTCTGCAATTTGATCGCGGAAGCACCAAAGGCTTCCGCCTTAATATACCTGCGGGCACAGCTATAAGATTTGAACCAGGACAAAAACGAAAAGTTGAGCTGGTTGCCTATTCAGGTTCCAGACATGTTTATGGGTTTAATGGAAGAGTCATGGGACCGTTGGAGAGTGAATAATGAGTGAGATCAGTAGACGAGCTTATGCAGATATGTATGGACCTACAACGGGAGACCGTGTACGCCTCGGGGACACAGAACTCTGGATTGAAGTGGAGCAGGACAGGACTTCTTATGGAGAGGAAGTCAAGTTCGGAGGTGGTAAGGTAATCCGAGATGGGATGGGGCAAAGCCAACGAACTTCAAAAGAATCGGTTGATGTTGTCATAACAAATGCTTTGATCCTTGATCATTGGGGTATCGTCAAGGCCGATATTGGAATCAAATCCGGTCGAATTGTAGGAATAGGAAAAGCCGGAAACCCTGACATACAACCTGATATCGACATCATTATCGGTCCTGGAACGGAAGCAATCGCAGGAGAAGGACTAATCACAACTGCTGGTGCTCTGGATGCTCATATCCATTTTATTTGCCCACAGCAAGTGGATGAAGCGCTTATGTCTGGGGTTACAACCATGCTAGGCGGTGGAACGGGACCAGCCGCGGGCACCAATGCAACAACTTGCACACCGGGGCCTTGGAACATTCATCGTATGTACCAGGCGGTAGAAGAGTTGCCGATGAATTTTGGTTTTATGGGAAAAGGAAATGCCAGTCTGCCCGCTGCTCTTGAAGAACAAGTACTAGCAGGTGCGATGGGATTAAAATTGCATGAGGATTGGGGGACAACCCCTGCTGCCATAGATAATTGTTTAACGGTCGCTGACAAGTTTGATGTGCAAGTTGCCATTCACACAGACACTCTAAATGAGTCGGGTTTTGTTGAGAATACATTGGCAGCATTTAAAGGCCGCGCAATTCACACTTACCATACAGAAGGTGCCGGCGGCGGGCATGCCCCAGATATTATAAAGGCATGTGGTTTTGAGAATGTATTACCTTCATCTACAAACCCTACACGCCCATATACAATAAATACTATTGATGAGCATTTAGACATGCTCATGGTATGCCACCACTTGGACCCTAAAATTCCCGAAGATGTTGCGTTTGCTGAATCACGTATAAGGCGAGAAACTATCGCCGCAGAAGATATCCTTCATGACTTAGGAGCTTTTAGCATGATAGCTTCTGACTCCCAGGCTATGGGACGAGTTGGGGAAGTCATCTGCCGAACCTGGCAAACCGCTCATAAGATGAAAGTGCAACGAGGATCATTGAGTCCTGACCCTTCACACCATGATAATTTTCGAGCTAAGCGTTACGTGGCTAAATATACAATCAATCCAGCTATCACCCATGGAATAAGCCACGAGGTAGGCTCCATCGAGGTGGGCAAGTTAGCAGATATTGTTTTATGGAAGCCCGCATTTTTTGCGACCAAACCAGCTATGATTATCAAAGGCGGGATGATAGCAGCCGCTCCTATGGGAGATCCCAATGCATCCATCCCTACGCCACAACCTGTCCATTACCGTCCAATGTTTGGTGCGCTTGGAGGAGCACGTAGTGAAACCTGTGTAAGCTTTGTATCCAAAGCGGCTTCTGAAATAGGAATCGGCGAAACCCTTCGATTAAATAAACGGTTAGTTCCAACCCGTGATACTCGCAACATTAGCAAAAAAGATCTAGTTCACAACAACTACCTTCCAAAAATTGAAGTGGACTCTCAAACTTATGAAGTTCGAGCTGACGGGGAGCTTTTGACTTGCGAGCCTGCAACAGAATTACCTCTAGCTCAACGTTATTTTCTCTTTTAAAAATATCAGCTTGAATGTTAAAAATCTCAGAGAAAATCAATAACCCTGCTACTCCATCTGCGATACTGACCTTACCCTTCGAAAAAAGACAAAGGAGCCGCTTAAAGGTTTCGCTGGATAACAAACAAGAAGCAGCATTGATATTAAAACGTGGAAGTGTTTTGCGTCATGGAGACTTATTACGAGCCGACAATGGTTGCGTTATCGAAGTACGTGCAGCCAATGAAGAGGTAGCAGTTGTTTCCACAAAGGATCCTATTCTTTTAGCAAAGGCCTGCTACCACCTTGGCAACCGTCATATTCCTCTTCAAGTAGGAGATGGGTGGTTGCATTTTCAAAGGGATCACGTATTAGAAAAGATGGTCCAGTCTTTAGGGCTTGATGTGAAGCATGCATTAGCTCCCTTTGAACCAGAAAGCGGAGCTTATGGCGAGCATACCGGTCACTCTCATCATTCATAAATAAAAAATGCCCCACTACCGGTCCAAAGAAATGTTGAGACTAATGCAGTTATGCAGCCCGATGCTCCCTGTTGGAGCTTTTGCCTACTCGCAGGGCTTGGAGTTTGCTGTCTCTTCGGGTTGGTTAAAGGACGCCCCTACAACTTCAACGTGGATTCAAGGTCTTCTGGCAAACTCTTTAACTAATCTGGACCTACCTGTTTTATCTCGTCTACACAGAGCATGGTCAACCAACGATCAAAAAAGTATCAACTATTGGAATGATTATTTATATGCCAGCCGAGACTCTCGAGAGCTTCAGGAAGAAGAGCAACAGATTGCACATGCGTTGGCTCGCTTGTTGAGTAACTTGGATATTCCAGAAGCCATTGAGTGGAAAAAAAAATCACGCGCATGTTTCTTGACTTTATTTTCTTTAGGAACATCAAATTGGAAAATCCCAGTAGAAGATGCGGCCTCAGGATATTTGTGGATGTGGGCCGAAAATCAGGTTCTTGCAGCAATTAAACTTGTGCCTTTAGGACAGACCAGCGGGCAAAGAATATTATCCGATATCATAGAACTTATCCCAGAAATTGTAACAATAGGTCTGTCACTAAAAGATGAGGAAATGGGTTACACAGCACCGGGTCAAGGAATAGCAAGCGCTCTCCATGAGACCCAATACACTCGACTATTTAGATCGTGAAAACTTAAAAATGAATACTACTAATAAACAAGTACTTCGATTAGGGATTGGCGGACCAGTAGGCTCTGGGAAAACAGCCCTGGTGAGTGCCTTATGTATAAAAATGAGAAGCAAGTATCAAATTGGAGTTGTGACAAACGATATTTACACCAAGGAAGATGCTCAGTTCTTAATACGCAGCGGATCACTAGAAGAGGAACGAATTATAGGAGTAGAGACAGGGGGATGCCCGCATACTGCTATCCGTGAAGATGCTTCTATAAACCTATCAGCGATTGATGATTTGTGCCAAAGGTTTCCAAGTCTGGATATGGTTATTGTCGAAAGTGGAGGTGATAACCTTGCAGCAACATTCAGCCCGGAACTTTCAGACCTGACAATCTATGTCATAGATGTGGCTGCCGGAGATAAAATTCCTCGTAAAGGAGGACCAGGTATAACCAAATCTGACTTATTAGTGATTAACAAAATTGATTTGGCTCCCTATGTGGGTGCTTCTTTAGAAGTTATGGAGCGTGATGCAATAAAAATGCGAGGTGAGAAACCTTTTGTATTCACAAATTTAAAAGAATCTATTGGTGTAGACCAAATAGAAAGTTTTATTATAAATCAGGG
>DUAA01000156.1:21303-22375 GCA_012961055.1 Nitrospinaceae bacterium | reverse complement strand
GACACCCCCAATCCACCACCAATATTTTGTATTCTGGCATGGGCCTCCTCACTAAAAACATCATCAACCAAGGAAATTTGATAGCATAGAGCTAAAAGCAAAAGATTGTAATTGCTTCCACAGGACTTCTTATACTCCTCCACAAATCGTTCGATATCAGGTTTCTTGGACTGGACTTCTATTATTAACTTATCTATTTGTTTTAGATCTGTAGAACCATAGCCTAGATTTTTGATAAAAAAATTATGTACCACACCAGCTTTTTTCGAACTAAAAGAACCCGACTCCATACCAACATGCGTTAAAATAACGACTAAGCATGAAACAAATTCACCTTGATGAACGATACCCGGCAGGCTGTCATCTAGTTTTTTCTGGAGTTTTTTACCAAAAAAATGTTCAATGGTGCCTCCGACAACAGCACCCAAAGGACCACCACGTAAAAACCCTAAACCAGCACCCATCCACCATGACATATAAAATCACCCATGCAAAATAAGCAATCTCAAACTATACCACATACAGGGTTCAGCCACTCCCTGAGCAATGAATCATAAACACTATAATACTAATCCACATTCTACTAAATACTTAGATGGAGGAAGTAATCGATGATCAAACATATCGTTATGTTTAAACTTGCAGAAAAAAAACAGAAAAATCTGGATGATGCCATTGAGTCACTAAACAGTCTAAAAGGAAATATTGAAACCTTGAAGTCTATCGAGATAGGGGCAGATATTTTAGGTTCGGAAAGAAGTTACGATATTGTTCTAACCGCAATTTTTGACGATAGTGAGGGGTTAAAAGCATATGCAGGGCATAAAAATCATTTACCCGTGGTTGACAAGATGCGCTCTCTTTGCTCATCCTCTGTTGTCGTAGATTATGAAATAGAATGAGACGTAAATTATGATTTCAAATCAAGTCCAGCCGATCTTTTTGAAAGCAGTAGGACTGATTACCTGCAAGAAAATAAACTATTGATTTTTTTACTTCAACTGCTATTATGTACCGAAATTTTTGGGCTGGGCTGGGTTGCTAAATCACCTACCTGAATGAAATTTAGTTA